>SCSX01000054.1 GCA_004297825.1 Spirochaetota bacterium | reverse complement strand
TGGCCGAAGGGGTGAGCGCGGTATTCAAGCTGGGGCTCAAAGGGGTTATCGACGGCATCGAGTACGAGATTATCGGAAGGATCCGCTACCAGGAGGAAGAGGAATACGAGCTCTCCACCTGGGACGAATGGCTCGCCGTGAACACCGCAGACGGAAGCTACCACTGGTTCGTCGAGGAGGACGGTGCGATATTCCTGTACGGAGACTACGTCCCGCAATCGATCAACCTGGAGGCGGCGAACAATACCTTCGAATTCGACGGACGCAGCATCACGAAGAACCGCGGTTTCGTCGCGCGTATCGTCTTCCATGAAGGCGAGCTCACCTGGAGGCCGGAGCTCGGCGAGCCCATGACGGTGTACGATTTCAAGAACGGCGGCACGTATTTCACCATCGAGCAGTCGGAGGGGGAGGTATCCATCTCCTCCGGGAAGAAGCTCGCGTACAAGGCGGTTCTCCAGGCATTCCGCAAGGACGAGTACCTCGAACAGTACGAAAGCACTATAAAGGCGCGCAAATCCTATCGGAACAAGGCATGGCTCTACCTCGCCATGAGCGTGATCGCCTGCGGGTTCATCGTGCGCGGGTGCGCCTCGGGAACCCGCGTGGAGGGCGTGACCAACAACAGGCTCGTCATAACCGATAACGCGAAGATGACCGAGCAGGGACAGGGGACCGTCTACAACAGCGAGGTGCTGTATGGTCCGGTGACGCTCGACGATCCGGAAAACCTCTACGAGTTCAGCATCACGGCCGACCAGTCGGTGCAGCAGCTCTCACGCGAGTGGCAGTCATTCCGCGTCATGCTCATCGCGGAGGACCGGCTGAAGGCGCTCGCCCCCACGATCGACCGGGAGCACGCGAAGGCGGTGAACGACGCGCTTGACGACATCGAGTTCCAGCCCGACCCCGTCGAATCGTACGTATTTCAGGGGGACTTCTGGGACGAGGATGGCACCGACAGCGAGGGCTACTGGCATGAGTCCGACACCAGTCTTTCCAAGAGCTTCGTGATGCAGGACCCCGGCAATTACTATGTCTACCTTTCACTTTTCAGCGAAAAGCCGAGAAAGACCGAATCCGTAAGCGTGGGGCTTTCCCGGGGAATGAAGAGCTCGCTGTATTTTCCCATCATTTTAGGCGTGCTCGGCGTGCTTATGCTCTACAATCGCGCGAAATCGCGAAAATATAACGAGCTTCCGTTCCCGGTGGACGGGTAGGAGGAATCGCATGATACGCAGTCTCATAGTCGGTCTTGTGCTCCTGGGCGGCGGATTCGCGCTCTCGAACTATCTCGTGGGGTACGACCGGGCCGGCACGTACTATATGCAGAGGATGCGCGAGCAGAGAAAATCGCTCCGGGTGGGATCGACCTATTACCCGGGCATGCGTACGGGCGGACCCGTCTCCGGGGGGATGCGCTCGGGAAAATAAACGGTTCAATGACGGGACTCGTGCGCATCGGTACACTTAACCCGAACAGGCACAAAACCGTCCATTCGCGTTCGGGAGAACTACCGGTTGCATCGGCTCCCGGAAGCATCACGACACTGTGCACAATGCCGGATTCACTATAACTGATCTAAAGGAGCAGACTATGGAATGGAACCATGTACTCGTGGGCGCAATCGAGACCGCGATTTTCTCGATGCTGGGCATCGCACTGATGGGAGTGGGCTTTTTATTGGTAAAGCTTTTCTCTCCCTTCTCGATCAAGAAAGAAATCGAGGTGGACCAGAACGTTTCGCTCGCCATCATCATAGGCGCGATCATACTGGGGATATCGATCATCGTGGCCGCGGTGATAAGCTCGCCCTCGAGCCAGACGGGCGCATCGGTGATTAAATCCGCCGCTGTCGAGAGCAAGGCCGACGTCAGGTCCGACGAGAAACCCGCACCCGTGAAACCGGCGAAGTGACCGCGCGCCGGGCCGCCGCGGAGCAGAAGCTTCTCCTGTGTGCGCTCTTCCTGTCGTCGCTCTGCGGCATCGTGTACGAGCTCGTGCTCGGGTCGCTTGCGACCTACCTGCTCGGAAACCCGGTGTCACAGTACTCGATCACGATCGGCGTGTTCCTGTTCGCCATGGGGGCGGGATCGTATCTCTCCCGCTTCCTCGAAGAAGGGATCGTTCGGGCGTTTATTTTTATCGAGGCCGCGCTCGGACTTACCGGGGGCGTATCGGTCCTGTGCCTCAACTTCTTTTTTTCATTCACGGCCTCGTACTATGCGCTGCACGTGTTTTTCGTCGCGGTGATCGGCGGCATGGTCGGTTTCGAGATACCGCTCCTGGTGCGCGCCCTTAAACGCCACGGCGAGCTCAAGGCGGTGATCGCGAACGTCCTCGCGCTCGATTACATGGGCGGCCTCGCGGGATCGCTCCTGTTCCCCCTCCTCATGTTTCCGCACCTGGGGCGCTTCCTCACCTCGATCGTCATCGGCGTGATGAATATCGGGGCCGCCGTCGCGCTCATCGCGTATGTCGACTACCCGGGAAAGAGGAGGTCCGATGCGCTTTTTCCCCTGGCAGCGATCGCCCTTCTCCTCATCCTCGCGGTCTTCTCCGGCGAGATCACACACGCGCTCCAGCAGCGCCTGTACGCGGACGACATCGTATTTTCAAGGAGATCCCGCTGCCAGGAGATCGTGCTCACACGCGGCGGCGACGATTTCCGGCTCTACCTGGACGGATCGCTACAGTTTTCAACATCCGACGAGTACCGCTACCACGAAATGCTGGTGCACCCCGCGCTTGCGCTCCTGGGTGCGCGTGAGAAGAGTGTGCTCATCCTGGGGGGCGGTGACGGTCTCGCCCTGCGCGAGGCGCTACGCGACCCCCTGGTGACGCGCGCGGTCCTGGTCGAGCTCGATCCTGAGATGATTATGCTCGCCCGGGAAAATTCATCGTTTGTCAGGATCAATGCCGGCTCCCTGCACGACCCGCGGGCGCGTGTCGTGACCGGCGACGCCTATGCCTATCTCCGCGGGGATCCGGGAACATACGACTGCATCATCGCGGATTTTTCGGACCCGCACGACGAAACCATCTCAAAGCTCTATACCGTCGAATTTTACCGGCTCGTGAAACGCGCGCTCACGGAAGGCGGGGTGTTCGTGACGCAGTCCACGTCGCCGCTCTCGGCGCGTGACGCGTTCTGGTGCGTCTCGTCGACCCTGCGGCAGGTGTTTCCCCACGTGCTTCCTTACCATGTCATGGTCCCGAGCTTCGGGGATTGGGGGTTCAATCTCGCGTCGGAAAGCGTCATCGACCCGGAAAAGGCGGGCGAGGGGCCCGCTGGGCTCCGGTATTACGCGCGCGCGAGCTTCCTCGCGGCGCTTCATTTTCCCCGGGACTCCGGAGAAAATCCCGTACGCGTCAATACCTTCGACTGTCCCGTGCTGTATACCTACTACCTCAAGGGATGGAAATATTCTGAATAACCGCCGTGGCAAGAAAATTCATGGTCCCGCGCGCACTGCTTGACAATTATATGTTTCCTGATAGAGAAGGGATCGTCTCCGGACCGTACCTGAAATGACACTAATCCGTAGTACATGCGCCGGCCTTATTCTCCTGTCCGCGTTCGTAATTTCGTGCTCCGGGCCGGAAGCTGGAGAAATACCCGTGGGGGTCAGGGGACGTATTGACCTGGGCTCATGGGACTTCGCCGCGCGCGGACCCGTGGCTCTTGACGGCGAGTGGGCGCTCAACTGGGGCACGCTGTCAGCCGCGGGGGATCCGGAGGCGGCCTCCAACCATTTCACCAGGGTCCCCGGCGCCTGGCACAGCATGGACAGCGTGCCATCCGCCTTAAAACCGTTCGGATGCGCGACCTACCGGCTTCGCGTGGCGACCGACGGCCGGGATTCGATGCTGACGATAAAGACCAGGGAAATCCCCATAGCCAGCAGGATCCTTATCGATGACCGGGTGATCATGGATATCGGGCAGGTCTCCGAGACCGCCAGCGGGGAGCGCCCCCTCAACCATCCCCGGACGGCAAGCTTCAGGGTGGATCGACCCGAATTCGTCGTAACGGTTCAGGTCTCCAACCACAGTCACAGGATGGCGGGCATCGTGCGCAGCCTGCTCCTGGGTACCGAGGAACAGATTACCGGGCATATGCGCGCCCAGCTCTCCCTGGATCTCTTCGTGTTCGGCAGCCTGTTCATTATCGGGCTGTACCACCTCTCCCTGTTCGCGCTCTGGAGAAAGGATCATGCGTCGTTCTGGTTCGGTATTTTCTGCCTCCTCATGTCCCTGCGCGCGGTCCTCATGAACGAGCGCATCATCTACTCCTTCCTGCCGGACCTTCCGTGGGAGCTCGAGATACGGCTCGAGTATTCTTCGCTTGCCATTGGGGCGTTCTTCGTCCTGTTCACCCGCTCGCTGTTTCCCGAGGAGATGGGCAGGAGGGTCGTGCGCGGATCCATGATCATCTCGATTGCCTTCGCGCTGCTCGTATGGCTGAGCCCGGCATACATCTTCGCAAACGCGCTTACGCTTTACCATTCCATCGCGCTGGTGGTGAGCGTTTACATGGTGTTCGTGTTTGTCAGGGCGATCGTCAGAAAGCGTGAGGGCGCGGTGATCTTATTCCTGGGATTCATGCTTTTCTTCACTGCCATGGCGAACGATATCCTCCATGCGCAGATGGTTATCCATACGACCTTTCTCCTTCCCTTCGGCCTGTTCGTATTCATTTTTTCGCAATCATTCGTCATCTCCATGCGCACCGCAAAATCGTTCAAGACGGTTGAGCGGTTTTCGCGGGAGATCGAGGACTACGCCCAGCATCTCGAGGCGCGGGTAAACGAGCGCACCAGCGAACTTCAGGGGGAGCGCAACAAGCTCCGGGATCAGGCCGAAATCATGACGCGCGAGATTGAAATGGCGAAGCGCATCCAGGAGCGCATGATCCCGTCCCGGAGTCCCATCGACGCGATAAGCTTCATCTACCTTCCCATGAAGCTCGTCGGCGGGGATTTCTACGACTTTCTCGAGATCGGTTTCCCCCCGAAGATCGGGCTGTTCATAAGCGACGTTTCGGGACACGGCGTTCCCGCCGCGCTCATTACGTCGATGATCAAAAGCGTGGTTCTTCAAGCGGGCGAACGCCGCGAGGACCCGGCCGCCCTGCTTCTCCACATGAACGCGATGCTTTTCGACCAGATCGCGGGAAATTTCGTGACCGCGTTCTACGGCATTTTCGACCCTGTCGAACGAACCATCGTGTACGCGGCGGCGGGCCATCACGAGCCGATCGTGATAGGAAGCGGCGGCATCACCAGGCTCACCAACAAGCGCAGCATGCCGCTGGCAATCCTGAACAACGACGACCTCCATGCCCGGGGAAAGCACTACCAGAACTCCTCATGCGTCCTCGAACAGGGCAGCAAGCTCGTCGTCTTCACCGACGGCTTCATCGAGGCCTCCCCGCTCGGCGACAGGAAGCGGGTATTCGAGGACAACGGGATGGAGCAGGTACTCCTGGAATTATCGGGCTTACGGAGCGGCCGCTTTATGGAGCGGCTCCACGAGCGGCTCGTACGGTTCCGCGGCGGCACGGAATTCGACGACGACGTGTGCATCGTATGCGTGGACGTGTGACAGCGCCCGCCGGGCGTTCCTTCACGCACCTATCGGTGATTAAAAAAGTACCCGCAAAAAACTTGACAGGCCGGCAGGATCGCGTAAAAAAATTCCTCCCGGGCCCGCCCGGTGCGCTTTACGGCAAGGAAAATATTTTGTATGATTAGTTTGCAGGCCGGCTCTCTGCCGGCAGTGAATTCATTCTATTCAACATAAGGCACTATCAGACCAGGAGGACGAACAATGTCGAAGCATCAATTCCAGACCGAGGTGGCGCAGCTTCTCCACCTCATCATCCACTCGCTCTATTCCCACAAGGAGATATTCCTGCGCGAGCTCATATCGAACGCGTCCGACGCCCTGGACAAGCTCAAGTACCTCACGTATACGGACGACGCGTACCGGGGCATCTCTTTCGATCCCCGCGTTGATATCTCCTTCGACACGGTGGCGAACACGCTCACCATCGCCGATTCCGGCATAGGCATGAACGAGCAGGACCTCATGGAAAACCTGGGCACCATCGCGCGCTCCGGAACCCGCGGCTTCGTGGAACAGCTTTCCGGCGACGCGCGCAAGGACGCGAACCTTATCGGGCAGTTCGGGGTGGGATTCTATTCCTCGTTCATGGTCGCGGACCGCGTCATCGTGGTGTGCCGCAAGGCGGGAGAGGAGAAGGCCTGGCGCTGGACGAGCGAGGGCAGGGGCGAATACGAGATCGCCGAGGACACGCGGGATTCCCAGGGCACGACGGTGACGCTTCACCTGAACGAAGAGGGGAAGGAATTCACCAACAAGTACAGCATCGAGCGGATCATCAAGAAATACTCCAATCACATCCCCTTTTCCATCTACCTCCATTACGAGGATAGCCGGTGGGAGGGAGAGGGAAAGGACCGCAAGGAGATCAGGGAACCCAGGATCGACCGGATCAACGACGGGACCGCGCTGTGGAAAAAGCCCAAGAACGAGCTCAAGGACGAGGACTATAACGAGTTCTACAAGGTGATCTCTCACGACGCCGACGACCCGCTCCTCTACGTGCACACGGTCGCGGAAGGAACCATGGACTACACGACGCTCTTCTTCGTCCCGAAGAAGGCGCCCATGGACCTCTACTTCGCGGATTTCAAGCCGGGGGTGAAGCTGTACGTAAAACGCGTCTTCATCACCGATGACGACAAGGAGCTCATCCCGGTCTATCTCCGCTTCGTGCGGGGGATCATCGATTCGGAGGACCTGCCCCTCAACGTGAGCAGGGAGATACTCCAGCAGAACCGCGTGCTCGCGAAGATCCGCTCGACCTCGGTCAAGAAGATACTTGGAGAGTTCCAGAAGCTCGCGGAAAATGAGGAAAAATACGCGGAATTCTACGCGCAGTTCGGCCGGCCGCTCAAGGAAGGGCTCTACGCGGACCACGAAAACCGGGAAACCCTCATGGATCTCGTACGCTTCAAATCCACGGCGGTGGACGGCTACACGAGCCTTGCGGCGTATAAGGGCCGCATGAAGCCGGACCAGAACAACATTTACTACATCACCGGCGAGCGCGAATCGAACCTGAGGCAGTCGCCGCTCATCGAGATGTACCGTGATAAGGGCATCGAAGTCCTCATCGCCGACGACGAGCTCGACGACCTCGTGATCTCTTACGTGCATTCGTACAAAGACACGGAGCTCAAGTCCGTAAACCGGAGCGACGCCGCCGAGGATTTAAAGAGCGAATCGGACCTCAAGGAAGAAAAATCCGCCGAGCCGCTCATCCAGAAGATGAAGGATATTCTCAAAGACCGCGTCAAGGACGTCAAGGCGAGCACCCGTCTCACGGGATCGCCTTCCTGCATCGTCGTGGACCAGTCCGATCCCACGGTGCAGATGCAGGGCATCCTGAAAGCCATGGGGCACATGGAAGGAGGGCAGGTGAAGCCCATACTCGAGATCAATCCCAACCATGCGATCATCAAGGGACTCGAGGGCATGAGCGACGACGAGCGCATTCGCGACGTGAGCTTCCTCCTGCTCGAGCAGGCGATGCTCATCGAGGGGGTGAAGCTGGAAAACCCGGCGGAGTTCGTGCAGCGCCTGAACAGGGTCATGGAGCACGCGGTCTAGGCCGTCGGCGTGGAACTCGTGCGTCTCGCGCACGCGGGGAACCGCGCATCGGAAAATAGTTACGGCGGCGTCCATTTCATCTCGTCCTCCCGCAGCCTGCTAAAGCATGCGGGAGGACGGGTGCGCTTATTTTGATGTCACTGCTGTTCACCGGCAACAAGAGACCGCTTTTTATTCGCGCATCGGGAAGCAGGGGGTCCGATACTGCCCGTCCCTATATTACATTGACAATTCCCCGTTCGTGCCCCATTCTGCCGCAATGAATACCCAAGGAGCCCACATGAACCGGACCGAAACGATACTTAAAAAACTCGACAACGTCACCTACCTGCTCGAACTGATACGCTCGGAGATGGAAGGTATGATTACCGAAAGCCTGCTCGACGCGGGCACTACCTATAACAAGAAACTGGAGATAAAGGAGCTGCACGAGGACACGAAGAAGGTGCTCGAGGGCTTCCACGTATCGCTCGACCAGGACAAGGGCGTGCTTGTCGAGTTCCAGGACGGGGAAGAGATCCCCTTCAGCGCGCTCGATTCCGACGAAATGTACGACATTTTCGTTCGCATCCATTCGTCGCTGCTTGACGACACGATCGCGTACAATTAAAATAACGGGGGGACCGGCCCCTCACGATAATCGCCGACGGCGGCGACGCAAACGACCTTAGTTTCAACCGGTCCCTCGCGGTTGGATTGAGCCTTAATTTCTATTTCTGATAATTTAACCGTAACACGGGCACGGTTTCCCGACTCAATGAATAACAGCAAAGAAAGCGGAGGTTCATTATGAGGCAGCGGGTAAGCACACTTATCGCGGTAACGGTGCTGGCGATTGCGGTGGGATGTTCATCGCTCGGGGGCGGCGGCAAGGCCCCCAAGGGCGGAGAAAGTGACGACCGCGGCAAGAAGATAGAAGGGGCTTCCGGCATGATCGACGAATCCTTGGGATCGGACACGGATCGCACCGGCAAGACGGAAAAATCGGAACCGAAAGCCGCGAGGCCATCGGACGGTGAAAAGCACGCGGAAGAACCGACGACGGGACTCAGGGACGACAAGGCCGCGAAGACGACGAAAGCCGACGGATTTCGGAAGGACGAATCGAAACCGAAAGAACCCTCCGGCATGACGGATACCGTGCGCCCGAAGGAATCGGCGCCCACGACCTCGGGCCTCAAGGCCGGATTCGCGGATGACAACAAGCAGTTCAATTACTTCGTGAACTTCCTGAACAAGTACGCCGGAGAGGTCAGCAAGTACCCGCTCAATATCCAGGAAAGAATCATCTTCCGGGTGAAGGATTCCGCCGGCAAGCCGGTCGCGAACGCCCACGTTGAAATATACGGAAACCGTGACAAGCTCTGCTGGGGAAAAACCTATGCCGACGGCACCTACCTGTTTTTCCCCTCTGAATACGATCAGAAATATATCGCATACAAGGTCCAGGTGACCTCGTCCGCGGGGAAAAAGGAGATCGCGGTCGACCGCCAGGGGAAGCGCGAGATACCGATCGCACTGGACGCCCCAAGGACGGCGCAGAAAAATGTGCCCCTCGATATAGTCTTCGTAATGGACACGACCGGGAGCATGGGCGAGGAGATCGCCCGGCTCAAGGACACCATTGAGATCATCAAGCTCAATCTTACCGCGCTTCCCGCGAAACCCGCGGTGAGGTTCGGGATGGTGCTGTATAAGGACAAGGACGAAGAGGAGTACCGCACGCAGGTGATCCCGCTCACCGACAACATGGACGCCTTCAAGCGCGAGCTCGACAAGGTCGAGGCGAGCGGCGGCGGCGACGAACCCGAGGACCTGCAGGGAGCGCTCGCCGATCTTATCGGCAAGATCAAGTGGAACCCGGACGGCATCCGGATATCCTTGATAATTACGGACGCGCCCCCGCACCTCGATTACGGGCAGGAGTACACCTATGCGGGCGCCGCGCGCGACGCACGCGCCGCGGGGATAAAGATATTCACCGTGGGTACCGGCGGACTTCCGCTCATGGGCGAGTACATTCTCCGCCAGATATCGCAGTACACCTACGCGAAGTACATCTTCCTGACCTACGGTGAGAAGGGCGAGAGCGCGGGGGGAAAGGAGGGAAGCGTGAGCCACCACACCGGTTCCAACTTCACCACCGACAAGCTTGAAACGATAATCATGCGCTTTGCGAAGGAAGAGCTTTCATACGTTTCCGACCAGCCTATCGACATGGGAGAGGAATTCTTCCAGGCGAAGAAGCTCGAAGACGAAAAAAACGAGGAGACGCTCAGGAAGCTTTTCGACATGTCGATTCTCCAACTCGTCGATTACTCCTCGCTCAACCTGGAACAGGGAACGCCCACGAGCATCGCGCCCTTCGCCGCGGTGAGCGATGCGCTCGCCGTCAACGCGGAGTATTTCACCGAACAGATGGGGCATTCGCTCCAGGGCAACAAGCTGTTCAAGGTGGTCGAGCGCAAGGACATGCAGAAAATCCTGAAAGAGCTCGAGCTGCAGCAGACGGGGCTTATCGACGACGAGGGCGCGGCGAAGATCGGCAAGATGCTGGGCGCCAAGCTCATAATATCCGGGAAGCTCTACGCCAGGACCGACACCTACGAGCTCTTCATCAAGCTCCTGCGCGTCGAGACGGCCGAGATACTCGCGGTCAATAAGCTCAAGATCGACAAGAACCTGGGGCTTGCCAAGTAGAGCGGTCCATGCGCGCACCGGAAATATTTTTGTTTCCGGTGCGTGAGAATATCGGCCCCCGCCCAAATCATTTGGGATATTTTCGTTCCGATTCGCTTGCCGGTCATTTAATCATGCCGGCATATCTATTTAGGCTTGACCGGAACTCGATTCTCTCCGGATAATCACCCGCGCTGACTTCCCGAACTACGCACAAACATGGATGGCTTGAATGAAAACACTCACCGGTAAGAACGTCGTGATCACGGGCGCGGCCGCGGGCATCGGCAGGCTCATGGCGCTTAATTTCGCGCGTGAAAAGGCGAACATCGCCCTCATCGACATCGATAGACGCCGGCTCGAAGAGACGGAACGGGAATGCACCGCGCTCAAGGTGAAGGCGCGCAGCTACGTATGCGACGTGTCCAGCAAGAAGATGGTAGACGGCGTCGCGAAGGAGATACGGAAGGAGTTCGACAGGATCGACATACTCGTGAATAACGCGGGCGTCGTGGCGGGCAAGCCCTTCCTCGATCTTTCATACGAGGACGTGAAGCGCACGATGGACATCAATTTCATGGGCACCATAATCCTCACCCAGGCGTTTCTTCCCGCCATGGTCGTGCGCAACGACGGCCATATCGTCAACATCGCCTCGTCGGCCGGTTTCCTGGGGATGCCCAACCTGTCCGATTACTGCGCCAGCAAGTTCGCGGAAGTGGGTTTCACCGATTCGCTGCGGCTGGAGCTCAAGAAATTCGGACACACCGGCGTCAAGCTTACCTGCGTGTGCCCGTACGTGATAAGCACCGGCATGTTCAAGGGGTTCAAGCCGTTCATCTTCAACCCCGTTCTCACCCCCGAATACGTCGCGGCGCGGGTGCTGCAGGGCGTGAAAAAGGATAAAGCCTACGTCGTGATGCCGTTCATGGTGCGGCTCATTAAATATGTGAAACTCTTCCCCGTAGGAATTCAGGACTGGATTGTCGCGAATATGGGAGCGAACAGAGCCATGGACACGTTCAAGGGGAAATAATCCGGCATCACGGGCTTTG
>SCSX01000053.1 GCA_004297825.1 Spirochaetota bacterium | reverse complement strand
AGCAGGCCGAGGGGCAGGACAACGAACCGAGCGCGGGTCTTCATAGGGGAAGTATGCATGAGGGGCATGCGGATGCAACAGAATTACCATGCGGGAGAGCGAATATCGGCCCCGCGATTTGGTTGACATTGACCCATTTTTCCAGTAAAATTAAAAATAAAGAAGGGCATACCCTCAAGGGCAGGGCCCGCGTCCGGCGGCGCGGGGGTAAAATCGAAAATAGGGGGTCTCAGATGACGATCGTGGCGGAAAAACGAAAACACCCGCGTTTCGAGATAAACCAGATGGTGGAGCTTACCTACGCGCGTGAGAATTTCGTGGGGGCGAAAGGCATCAATATCAGCGAGAACGGCCTGCTCTGTGAAACGAACGAACGCATGGAGCCCTATACCGTTGTATTCATGATGATTACCATCGAGCATAAAAAGAAGGAATACCTCATGGAATGCGAGGGCGTGGTCATTCGCTCGGACAAAAACAAGGACCACTGGGACACCGGCATCAATATCACCGCGGTACGCAACGGCGATCGCGGTGCCTTCAAGGAATTCGTCGATTCGCTAAAATGAGACGATAAGCCGCTCGAGCGTCTTTACCATGAGGTCGAGATTCTTTAAGTCGATCCGTGCCATGGAATCCTTCTCCGAGTGAAAGCCGCCGAATCCGGGACCCGGCGTGCCGTTATGCCCCAGGGTCACCGAGGGGATTCCGGCCGCCATAAATCTTTGCGCGTCATCGGTGATTACTTCCCCCTCTACCATTTTCCGCCCGGAAACGGAAGTCCATGCCGCACCGGCCTTAGCGACGAGTACGGGGTCGGGCGTATAATATTTTAAGAAAACGCCGTCCCTGACGGCATAGCAGAAGTCGCCGACCTGCCCGGCGAGCTCAAGGTTGATCACGCTCATGGGAGCGGGTTTCATTCCCGGGGCGCCCTTCGCGCGCTGCTTCAGGAAATAATCGGCCCCCTGGAGATTTACCTCTTCCCCTGCCGTAAATAAAATAGTGACATTGGACGTGCCGATATCGAGCTTTCCGCCCCGTAAATCCTTCGCGAGCGCCATGAGCGCCGTCACCGATGTGGCGTTGTCGGCGGTACCCGGACTGGTGTGCGCATCCCGGACAAATATGAAGCCCCCGAATCCCAGGGCCACGAGACAGAAGTATAGCACGTGGCATGCGGCGAGTCCGACGGCGATCGCGCGCGGAACCCCGCTGCCGAGCTTTTCACTGCGACGGGCGGCGAAGGTCCAGAGGGCGAGCGCTATCGCGAGAACGAAGAAGAGCGGGAGAAACCTGTACACCCTCGCGCGCTCCTCATGGTCCCAGAAATCGGACTTCGAGTCGTAGTGCGCCATGAACACCAGTTCCCTTTCGGGATGGGCCGATTTGAATTCAACGATGATATTTTTGCCCGGCTTTTCCGCCACCCAGGAGACCACGGGGGTGAAGAGCTCGAGCTCAATGACCAGGATCGCCGGCGCGGCAAGCGCGAGCGCCAGCGCGGCCAGGGGGCGCTTCCTGGCGACCGACCATGCGAAAAGCCCGGCGAGAATGAGCATCGTTATCGCCAGTATGAGCATGATCCACGGGCGCAGCGGGAACTCCTGGGCGGTGAAGGGAACCCCCCAGGCGCTGAGCGTGCCGGAGATGAAGTCGGCCGTTTTATCCACGGCGGCGCTGTAATTGGGGCGGGGGACGGCGATCGCTTCAAGAATAGATTTCAGGTCCATCGGTTACACCTTCGCCTCATTTGTTTCGAACGCCCAGTGCAGGGAGCGCGGCAGATCATGGTAGTCCACCGTCGCCGCAAGCGCGGAGTGATCGACGGAATTATATGTGTGCCAGTAGAGTATGGTCTCGCCGGAGTGTCCGGGGGATTTGAGGAAATCGAGCAGGGCGGCGAAGGTCTTCGCCGTGTAGGTAGGATCCAGGACGACCCCCTCCCGATCCTTCACGAGCGCAATGGCGTCCCTGCATGCAGCAGTGGGGCAGCCGTAACCGTCGCCCAGGTAGGAATTAATGACCTGCGGCTCCGGAAGCCGTACCGCCGGAACTTCTGCCGAACGTCGCCGCATAAGGGAAAGGGTCTGCTTCATGAGGCCCGTGACGGTCGAGGGATTCGCTATCTGGATGGGACCTGCATGGTCGAGCGTAACGCGTACACCAATGACCCGTGATTTCAGGCCCGCGAGAAGGCCGCCCAGTGACAATCCGGCCATCGTCCCGTTGGATCCCAGCGGGCAGAAGATGTAATCCGGTTCCGGGATGAGCCCCGCGTCCACCTGCTCGCGAAGCTCGAACATGGCGTTCACCACGCCGATCGTTCCCGAGGGGGACGAGCCCCCCGCAAACAGGAAATAGGCCCCCGGGTTTTTAAGACGCTGGCTGGTGTAAAGCGCCGCCCCGGCGCCGATCATGGTCTTGTAGTACACCATTTCAGCCCCGAACTTTTGGAAGAGAAGCATGTTCTGCTTTACATGGTGCGTAACGGGCTGCGGGAAGAGGAGCAGCCTGGCGGACAGTCCCAGCTTTTTACAGAAGATCGCCGTAGCGAGCCCGTGATTGGTGCCTATTCCCCCCATGGTGACCACTTTTTTCCGGTTGTCGCGAAGGGCCTCCGCGAGGGTATACTCGAGCTTGCGCACCTTGTTTCCGCCGTACAGCGGGGACGAGAGGTCCTCCCGCTTGATCCACAGGCTGTCATGGCCCAGGTGCTCAAGGCGTTCGACGGGCGTGGGATACGTTCCCAGGTTGATGTGGGGTACGGTCTTTATGAGTGCGGGATAGCGGTGAAAAAGCAGGTGCGGAGGCTCGCAGCGCGGTGTCACTATGGTATTCTCTTTCATTGTTCCGTCCAGTCCCCACAATTTTCTGCCCGGCCGGTTTCATGCCCCGGGCTTTTATGCCACGCGCGTGCATATCTACGCACGATCCAGGTGAATACCCGGAGGTCCGCCATTGTCTTCCCGATCTCGATTAAGGCTGCCGGTCCGCGGAGACTGGAGATGTGTCAGATATATTCCTTCTCCCTGAACCAGGCGATCGCGTTCGCGATGCTCTTTTCCACGGGGGTTTGCGGAAGACCAAGCTCCTTTTGGGCCCTGGTAGTATCCCACCAGGAATAATGGCTCCCCACCCTGACCCATGCTGCGGTATTAAGCGGTTCCTTTCCCGTGATGCGCGCGAGAAGCTCGTAGGCGTACCCGGACTGGACGGCCATAAACACGGGAAACCGTATCGCCGGGGCCTTCCCCGTGCCCGCGACCTTGACAATGAGGTCGAAGAATTCCTTCATGCTCACGTTGCGGTTTCCCAGCACGTATTTCTCGCCGCGCTTACCGCGCTCGAGCGCCTTCACGATCCCCGCGGCGCAATCCTCCACGTCGATCAGGTTCAGCCCGCCGTCGATATAGCCGGGCAGCAGGCCCTTCATGACGTTGATGATGAGCGCCCCGGAAGGGGTGGGCTTGATGTCGCGCGCGCCAATGGGTACGGTGGGATTCACGATCGTCACCGGCAGCCCCTTCGCGGCGAAATCGAGCACCAGCTGCTCCGCCTGGAATTTCGATTTAAAATAATCGTCGCCCGCGGATTCCATGTTGTAGACGGCGCTTTCGTTCGCAGGCGTTTTGCCGTGGGCGCCCAGCGCCGCGGTAGAGCTCACATACACGATCTTCTTTACCTTCGCATCGCGGCACGCCGTGAGCACCTTCTGGGTGCCGTTCACGTTCACGCGGTACATGAGGTTGGGATCTTTCAGCCAGATCGCGTAAATGGCCGCGAGGTGGATCACCTGGTCGCATCCCTTGACCGCCCGGCGCACCGAATCCAGGTCGGTCACGTCGCCATAGGCATATTCGACCTTGAGGCCTTCCAGGTTCGAGATGTCGCTGCCCTTTCTCACCAGGCAGCGTACCGACTTTTTGTTTTGCACGAGCGCCCGCGTTACCGCGGAGCCGATAAATCCCGTCGCGCCAGTCACGAGTATCTTCATATGATTACCCCGCCCTATTATTTCTTCTTCAGCAGATGCCCGGCCAGCCGCTTGCTGAGCCCAATGATCGTGAGCACCGTAGGCCTGTCGAGCGATTCGGGAAAGGTGCTCGCGTCGCATACGTAGAGGCCGTCGATCTCCGTCTTCAGATTCGTGTCGAGCATGGTGCCTATCCGCACTGTCCCGCTCGGGTGCGTTCCCATGAGCGGGCGCATGAAAATGGAGGAGGGAGAGGCGCCGGCCTCGATGAGGATTCTCTCGCACGTGGCGCGGGCATGGGCGAGGCGCACGGTATCTTTCGGCGTGAGCGGCTTGCTGATCCTGCCGCCGGGATAGACACCCCCGGAGATATCGTCCTTGAGCTTTATCATAACGCCCAGGATGTTTCCCCATTTGGGCCACATGAGGGCCTGTTTAATTCCGACGCGCATCGCGCCAAGGGGATAGAGAAGCCATGGGTCGATAAGCGTGGAGAGCATGTAGCCGTCCTCGTCGTTTTCCCAGGACCATGTCATGGGGGGCTCCTTGCCGATCCCTTTTTCTTTCGTCGTGCCGTACACCATGACCGTGACGTCCATCGCCATTCCTTCGCCGGCTTTCGCGAGGCCCGAGGCCTGGAGAATCCTTGGGGTTCCGATACCGCCTGCGGCCAGAATCACGACGGGTGCCGTGGCCGTGAAGCTTTTTCCGCCAAGGGTGCCTTCGATCCCCTTGACATGGGTCCCGTCTTTTATGACTTTGCTTATCTTTGCGCCGGTATAGAGCTGGGCACCTGTTCCCAATGCTTCGTCGATCCATTCGCCCGCGTTCCATTTCGCGTTGCACGTGCAACCCAGCATGCACGCGGCGGTGCAGTTGAATTTCTTCGCGCGCGCCGGGGACATGAACTTGGGCTGGGGAAACCAGTTGTACCCGAGCGCACCCGCCGCCTCGGCGATGCGGGTCGAGGCCTTTCCGCGCAGCTCCGCGGGCAGGGGCGCGATTCCAAGCTCCTTCTCGGTCTCCCTGACCTCTTTGTCGATATCGATCCGGTATTTTTTCTTGAACCAGGGCGGGGGCGGGGCGGAGCATCCGCAGTACATCGAGGTCGCCCCCCCTACCATTATGGGGCTGATGATATTGAGCCCCTCCTCGGTGAAAAGGAAGCTCATCCTGTCCGAGTAGACGATCGCCCCGGGATAGGTGCCGTAATAGAATCGACCGCGATGATCATGGCCGCGCTCGAAGATCGACACCTTCTTCCCGGCCTTGGACAGTTCCCGCGCGACGGTGGCGCCGCCCGGTCCCGATCCGACTATGATCACATCGGACGTGAATGATAGCTTAGTGCTCATGCCCCTGCCTCCCTTTCCGCAAGTAGTCGGGCGTCCAATGAAGATCGCCCGTGAAACCGCGCGTAGCGCGAACGCCCGCGATGTTTCAGCGCGGGATTATTTCAATTTAAGTCTTTTAAGTATTTCCTCGTTTTCAGGAAGGTCGCCGATATTTTTCCCGTAATACGCGTAGGTTATCTTTTTCTTTCCGTCGATGATGAACACGGCGGGACGCTGCATCTCCTTTCCTTCTTTCTTGCCGTGCGAAAAACCCTTGCGCGCGGCCTTGACGGCCTTGATGATCACCGAGGGGGCGATATAGTGAAGGATGTTGCCGGGCGCCACCCCATAAAGTCTAAAGGCTTCCTCTCTGGGATCGCAAATGATCGCGAAGGAAATCTCCTCGCTGCCGATATGCTCCTTCACGATGGCGGGCTCGCTCTGCAGCACGATGAACACCTTTTTGCCCGAGGCGCGCAGCTTGTCCCAGTCGCGCATGATCTCGGAAATCTTGTACTGGCAGATGGGACAGCCCATATAGCGCAGGAAATAGAGCACCGCGCCCGTGCCGTCTATTGCCTTGTGAAAATCGAGCGATTGCTCCCAGGGTGAGTCGAAGCGGAAGTCCGGGGCCTGCATGCCCGCGGCGAGTCGTTCCTTCATGGTCGGCCTCTCTGGCGGCGCGCGCCGCCATTACTATGGATTTATTCTTTTACCGCGTATGTGGCGATCAGGTATTCGTATATCGTCGCGAGTGCCTGGTCCGACGGACCCTTTATGTCCGTGTCGATGAGAACGTCCTTGCGTTTCGCGGTAAGCCACTGGTACAGGTGCGCCGAACCGTCGTGCGAATCGGCGGCAGCATGGCAGATATTCACCAGTATGCGCATCTCCGGAAGGGTGAAAAAGTTCCTGGAATTGTTGATCACGATTATGAAGGAGCTCTTGTCGTCCGACTCCTTGACCTCGATGGTGCGCTTATCGCCCTGGCGCGGGATCTCGATGGGGGCAGTGAAGGCCGGGGCGGTTTTTCCCACGGGGGAGGCGGTCCTGGGAGGAGATGTCTGGTGCTCCATGATAGCGCGCGCCTGCGTCACGAGCGCGAGAAGGTGCGCCTCATCGAGTTTTTTTGCCAGCGAGGCGAGCTCGGCCAGCATGGGGGCGGGCGCCTGTTTTAAAGGAGCCGGCCGCGCGGGCCTGGAGGCCGCCACGGGCTTTGCCTTTCCGGCCGTCTTTGGTTTTATTTTCGCGGTTATTTTTGGTTTTGCCTTAACGGCGGGTCTGGGTTTCGCTTTCGCGACCGGCCTGGAGGCTTTTTTTGGAGACGCGGCTTTTTTCGTTTTTGGTTTTTTCATGAAGAATATCCCCCCATGCTTGTATAGAATTTCTTATACAACCTGCCCGATGGTATTACAAGTAAATATTTTCGGAAAAAGGAGGTGTTCAACATTCATTGAAGGGAACGGTATGCCGTGTGAATCGGTGACGATTGGATCATGGATTACTGACGACTGGATGATGACTGGATAACGGGTAAAGAATCTGTGGGGTTGAAACGAAACTAATACGAAGCTGAAACGAAGCTGAAACGAAGCTGAAAC
This sequence comes from Spirochaetota bacterium, assembly GCA_004297825.1. NCBI lineage: Bacteria > Pseudomonadati > Spirochaetota > Spirochaetota bacterium. Next base: position 64,622 of record SCSX01000053.1, on the reverse strand, counting down.
GAAGCCGATAGGGCGCTGAACAGGTACTGGATTTCGTCCTGACCCCTGAAAACGCGCCGGCCGTCAATATTCATTATACGAATTAGTCCCGAAAAGATATGTCGTTTTTAGCTACAACGGCTTTAGCCTGGATATAAATTCGGATATTATCTCCCGGTCGCCGCCGCCTATCTGCGGAAGGGGGCTTCGCACCCGGGCGGTTACCGGGTGTCCCATCTGGCGCAGGGTTTCCTTGATCACCGCGTGGCGCGAGCGGTTCTTGCTCTTCAGCGAAAAGGGCATGCGGGAAATGAGGGAATACGCGCGCTTCTGGACAGAGGGCGCGAGTCCAAAGGTATTGAGGAAGGGCAGGAGGTCCATTATCTTCCGCTGGAGCGTATCGGCGCGCGCGCGGTCTCCCGCCGTTGCCGCTTCGTAACATCCCGTGACGAGAAGCGGGGCGAACGACGGGATCTGGCATATGACACCGTTACCCCCCATCGCGAGCGTCTTAACCAGGGAAAAGCTGTTCCCCGAGAAGAGCGCGAAATCCTTTACCTTCACGATCTCCAGGTGTGCGCGGATTTCGCCCAGGTTGAGCGAGCTTTCCTTCGCGCCCGCGATGCCTTCGAGCAGGAGGATGCGCGCGAGCGCGGCCGCGGGGAAAAAAAGTTCCGTCATCTGAGGGTAATGATAGTAGAGGACCGGTTTTTTGGATGCCGATACAACCCGCGTGTAAAACGAGACGGCCTCATCGATACCGATGGGATGATAGGTGGGGAGTATCACGAGAAAACCGTCCATGCCGGGAACGGCTGCCGCGTCCACGAACGCGAGGGTCTCGGCAAGCCCGCAAAAGCCGGCCCCCGCGAGCACGGGGACGCGTTTCCGCGCCGCCTTCGCGGCGGTTTTTACGATGGCGACCCGCTCTTCGAAGTTGAAATAGGGAAACTCACCGCCGCTCCCCAGCACAAGGAGCCCATTGCACCCGGATTCAATGTAATAATTAATCAGGTGTGCGAGACCCGCATGGTCGATGCGTTCGTCCCCGCGCAGCGGCGTGGGTACGACCGTATACACGCCGCGGAACTTTTCCCTGTTTGACATCGTTCCTCCCGCCTGGACAACGAAGGCCGTAACACCATGTATTTCGGATCATGAAGTTTTTCAAGCACATTTGGAAGGCACCCGGTGTTCCCTGGTTCGCGCGTGACGCCGGAAATACCGTTGGCAGGCCATGCTCCCGGATACTGTGGAATTTTTCGCTTGAACCCCTGCGAGGTGCAGGCTAGGATGCGATAATCATAAGGGATGACACTTGGTTAGGCCGGGGAAAAAGAAACTTGTGATGTGTAATAGGGGTATGCCATGAGCAGGAACAAACGACGTGTTTCGTGTATCATATCACTCGCTGTCATATTCGCAGCCTCCCTGACGCCCCTTACCGCCGCGCGAAAGACCATCTACCTGAAACCGTTCGCCGTCGTCCAGGGACTGCCGGCAGCAGACCCGGCCGGTTCGCTCATGAAAGACTACATCTCCGAGGAGATCATTGCGGCGGGTCAATTCACAATCACCTCGGATGACGAGGTGCGCCAGGTTATCGCGGCAGAGGAGCTCAAGATGAGCCTTGACGCCTGTTACGACGATGCCTGCATCAAGAAGCTCATGGAAAGCATCAAGACCGATTACATCATCTACGGGAATGTGTCCTTTCTGGACGGCAAGTTCTATATCACGGCCAAGATACTTGATCGTACCAGCGGGAACATCGTGCTCGCGAGGGTCAAGACACTCAAGTTCCGTATGCGGGACAGCATGGGGCGCTGTGCCCAGGCGCTTGGCGCCTTCCTCGTCGATGGCCGTGAAGACAGTATCCGGGAGTTTGAACAATGGATCGCCGAACACGAGACGGACCAGGCGGAACCGGTACGCGTAATCGGGAGGAAAGACAATATCCTGACCAGGGCCTCGCTCTTCCGGCTCGGCTACGGGTTTTCCACGATCGCGGACAAGGAGGTCAGCAACCTCTATGATTCTCCTTTGGCAAACATCGTGCTCGACGGGTTCCTGTGGCGCGAGCGCGACCGGAACGGCAACGGACTCGACGTCTACATGCGCGGAACCATACATATGACGAACTGGAACCATGACAAGCTCGCCGCGTACAAGGACCTGAACCCGAACATTCCGGTGACCGCGACCGCGCCCGACGACGATTCCGCCACGCTTGGTTTTCTGGGAATCGGTCCGGGGGTTCGATACATTTACGGATCGTACTTCAAGGGCATCCAGTGCCAGGGGTATATCCTTGCCGCGTACCAGTTAACCCTCCTTGTATCCGGAAGCCAAATGGATTATAAAGACGGGTCATCAGTCAAAAGCGCGGCTAACGACATCGATAAGACATCGCCGAAAGGTGTGGTCGGCGGGGTCGGCCTTGAAGTAAGCTTTTCTCCCGCTATAGGCGCCTTTGTAGAGCTCGCGTACGGGTATAACCAGGTCAAGGCATGGGGCAAAACGAGAAACCTTGACGGGAGATCGGTGTTTTTCGGGTTGACGCTCAGGTCTTCCTACCTGTAATAGTGCGCCGCATTTTTTGTAAAGACCCGGACGAATTCGGGGTTGGGACCGATGCGCTCACGGGCCGTCCATGCCTGCCGTGTTCCCGCGGAGTGCCTTATAAGAACCCCGTCCCTGTGAATCCGTAACTCCGTGAACGTGTATGCCGGCTTACCCTATCCTGCGGCACATCGCTCCGTTACCTCTCCTCCACTTACAGGAAGGCCGGTAGAAAATGAATCCCGTATAATACCGAACAAACGTTCGTTTTATGCCTTGACATTTCAATCCGGCGGTCGATACTAGCGAAAAAGGAGGAACTCAATGGCGGAGGACATTTTTCGGGAATTGCAGCAACGCCTGGATTTATATTCGCTGGGGTTTCCGGCGACAAAATCGAACATAGAGATTAAAATACTTAAATCCCTGTTCGACGAAAAAGACGCGCGCCTCTTCCTGGAGATGTCGCCGCGCATAGAGGAGCCGGCCGCGGTGGCGGAGCGGACGGGCAGGCCCGCGGACCAGGTCGCGGCGCAGCTCGAGGATATGGCGAAACGGGGGCTCCTGTTCCGGGTACGCAAGGGCGAGTCCGTCAAGTATGGTGCGATACCCTTCATGCACGGACTCATGGAGTTCCAAATCACGCGTTTCAACCGGGAGCTGAGCGAAATGCTCGAGGAATATTTTGCCCAGGGCTTCCATGGCGCGATCGCGGCAACGGATGGACTGTTCCTGCGCACCATCCCGGTGCAGCGATCGATCGTGCCGGAGAACCGCGTTGCCGCCTACGAGGATGCGGTGCAGATTTTAAAGAGCGCCGATACCATCGCGGTCGCCGAGTGCGCCTGCCGCAAGGGCAAGAAGCTCCAGGATACGGGATGCGGGAAGCCCATGGAGACATGCTTCATGTTCGGCTCCATGGCACGCTTTTATGTCGAGAACGGGATGGGACGCGGTATAAGTGCTGACGAGGCGATACGGATTCTGACCACGGCTCAGGAGACAGGCCTTGTGACGCAGCCCGCAACGGCGCAGAATCCCGCCGGTATGTGCTGCTGCTGCGGCGACTGCTGCGGTGTGCTCGGCGCGATAAAGAAGCATCCCCGCCCGGCGGAGATCGTGTTCTCGAATTACCAGGCACGCGTGGACGCGGATGCGTGCACCGGGTGCGAATCATGCCTTGAGCGATGCCAGATGGACGCGATCACGATGAACGCCGGCGGTACGGCGGAGATCGGCCTGGAGCGCTGCATCGGGTGCGGGCTCTGCGTCACTGCGTGCCCGGCGGAAGCGGTTTCACTTGCAGTGAAATCCGGGGATTCCTACAAAATTCCCCCCGCGACGAGCGCGGAGCAGATGATGACCCTGGCGAAAAAACGCGGGGTGATCTGAACCTGGCCGAGCATGGGGTCGGCGTGACGCGCGCAGCGGAACGCCGCCATCATGCTCATTCCACTCTCCGAGGCTGATACTCTTTATTTCTTTTTGAGGCGCGGAATTATAAATACCGTATGCAGCACCATGACGGCGATAATGGATATCAATATGGCGAAGCCGGTCTGTACCTCGATTTTCTGATCCGCAAATACCAGAACAAAAAGCAGCGAGAAAAATATCGCAGAGAATATGGCAGTCAGGGGATACAGGGGAACGCGGAATGGCCGTTCCCGGGATTTCATTTTCCGGCGCAACTTGATGACGCTCAATGCTGCAAGGACGTACATCATTATCTCGGCTCCCGCCACCGCGTAGGTGAACGAGTCGAATCCGCCAAGCATGGTCAGCAGAATCGCGCTGACGAGCGCCACGACGCATAAGGTGATTATTGCCGCGTGCGGAGTGAAATACTCCATGTGAATTTTACTCAGGTATCTGGGCATGGTCTTATCCCGGCTCATTGCGTACAGGAACCGCGACGTGGTGAGGATTCCCGCGTTGAAAGAGGTCATGGACGCGAGAAAGCTCAACAGGCCGGCGCCTATCAGGCCGAGCGTTTCGTACGGGCCGAACACGATCTTGATAAACACGACATGCGGACGGGCGCCGTACAACAAACCGTCCGTCCACGCTTCCCTTCCCGTCAGCACATCCCTGGGAACCGCGCTGACGAGCGCGGCGTTAAGGAGCGCATACACGATGCATAGAATGAGGATGGATCCGATCATTCCCCTCGAGATTACGTCCTGTTGCTTCGTTTCTTCGGAAAGAGCGGTGACCCATTCAAATCCTGCATAGAGGAACACGGAGAGCGCCACCGCCGTGGCGAAACCCTCGCCGCCCCCCTCGCCCGCAAACGGGTTGTACCAGTTTTCAAAGCGTGTGCCGAATTGATACAGGGCGACCAGGCTGACGATCACCAGGAAAAGAAACATTATGATCGCAAGCATGTTCTGGACACCGGAGGCAATCTCGACCCCGAAGTAATTAAGCGCCCCGGCGATTGCGAATCCCAGTATTACGTAGAACCAGATCGAAGGACCTCCGGGAATAAGCGCGACAAAGACGCTCCCGAATACATACGCCTCGGCTCCGGAAGCGGCCACTACGGTGAATATGTACGCCGCGGAAAGCGGGATAGCCATTTTTTCGTTGAATGCCTGCTGTATATAGACCCGTACCCCCGCGGAGGTCGGGAACATCCCCGACAGCTCGCCGAAGCACCAGGAGGCCAGGATGCAGAAGACGGCCGCGGCGATGACCGCGATCCAACCGGTGTTGCCGGGCACGAGGTCGGCGACCTGTACGTCGGCGACGATGGACATCATGGCGAACGCGAATCCCGCGCCCGCTGCCGCGACTGAACGCGCGGTCAATACCCGTTTCAATTCAGCCATGGTTTATTTCTCCGGCCAGATTATCATCGTGATCGCATCGAGCTTGATCACGTCCGCCTGGTGTCCCTTGACCAGGATGTCGCCGCTCAGGTACATGGGCGTGGGATCGAGCTTTCCGTAAAACATGTCGACGAGATCCTTCGCGGTCGGGAACGTCACCGTGAGTTCGGCATTGCCGACATGGCCCGATTCGACCGAAACCGCCATTCCCCCGCTCATCCCGAAGCTGAGCTTGATGTCGGAATCCCTGGTGTCGAAATGGATAAGCGGGTTCCAGCGTTTCAGCAGCTTGCGGACCTTTAGGTTGTCGTTCATCTTGTCCTTGAAGTCATTCGCGGCTTTCAGGCATTCGTTGATGTCGGACATATGCGTCTCCATTATTCTTACGTCATTTTTTTTAACGAGGCGTCGAGCGCGTCAATTACCTGGTCAATTTCCCCGTCGGAAATTATAAAAGGCGGCTGGATTCTTATGGCGGCGGTATTATTCGTCGATAGAAGCGCAAAGATTCCTTCCTCAGCAAGGTAGCGGTTCATGCGGAAACCGCCTGCGGGATCCGCGAGGCGCAACACCGTGTGCATGCCGATCTGCCCGTAGCTTTCCAGGATAGAAGGATGGATTTCCAGCAGGTGTCTGTACCCGCGCGCAAGCCGTTCCCCCTTTTCGTTGATCTCGCGGAGAAATTCGGGCCTGTTGACGATGTCGATCATCGCGGAAGCGACCACACAGCCCAGATCGGACCCCCCGGTGCTGGAATAATGGCAATACGGGTAGGTGAGAAAGAAATCGGCGACATCCTCGGTGAACATGGTCGCGGCCATGGGGTACATCCCCGCGGTAAGTCCCTTTGCGGAAATAATGATATCCGGCACGACGCCGGCGGAATGCTCGATGGCCCAGAACTTCCCGGTCCTGCCGAGACCGGTGACGACCTCGTCGATGATGAGAAGCGTGTCGTGCTCATCGCATAGTTCGCGCACCTTTCCGAAAAAATCGGCGGGCGGAATGAGGAGGCCGGCCTCGGCTATCATCGGCTCGAAAATGACCGCGGCAGTGTCATCGGAAATCTCCTTCCTGAGGGCGTCGATGTCGCCAAAGGGCACGTGGCTGAATCCCGGCATGAGGGGACCAAAGGGTTCGATGTAATCCGGATTGCTGTTCGTGGAGAGCGCGAAGCCCGTGATGCCGTGGTAACACTCGTCGGCCGAGATGATTCCCGATCGTCCCGTGTATCCACGCGCGATCTTTATGGCCAGGTCGACGGCTTCGGATCCCGTGGAACTGAAAAAGGCGCAGTTGACGTTGCCCGGGGTGGTCGCGGCGAGCTTGTCGGCGAGCATGAGCTGTTCCTCGGACATCAGGAAATTGTTTCCCAGGTCAAGGCGTTCCAGTCCTTTCCGCATCGCTTCCACGATTGCGGGGTGGCGCCGTCCCAGGTTGAAGACACCCTGCAGCGCCAGCGCGTCGAGAATCGTCCTGCCGTCGATATCTACCGACACGCAGCCCTCGCGCGTTGTCTCGAAAACATCAAGTCCCAGGTGACCCATCGTTCTCACGCGCATGGCCCCGAAGCGATGCGCATAACGGTCGAGAAGGTCTTTCTTCTTGTCGGAAGGTTTCAGTTCCATGGCGTCTCCTTTGACCCGCATTCCGAAGACCGTAAAATTGTTAAATTGTGGAACGAAAACCTACTACCGGGATGCGCGGGAAAGTACGGCATGCTGCACGCATCTACCTTCTCCACGGTGCCTTTATGCCAGGCCTTGAAACGGTTTTTTTATCAAACATAGTATATAACAATAATAAATTAGTGTCAACGGAATTTTCATGGAGTCGAAGCTCCCCGCCGGGCCACCGGTTGTAATGACAAGGATACGGGGTACGCATTTCAATCGGGATGTGCGCGCGATCGCACATAGCCGGTGCTCACTATCGATAATAATTGCAGCCTGAAACGAATGAAAAAGGCCGGGCATCTCAGCCCGGCCGTAAATCGCACAAAAAAACATGACTGGGGTTTAATTGATGTTTTTCGCCATCTCCTTGCGCTCGCGGTTCAGGTTTCTCAATAACTTTATCTTTTTGAGCAGTCCCGCGCCCTCGCGCACGGCGGCAAGCATCGCTTTTTCCCCGTCCGTGGAGTACTTTGCAAGGTCTATGCCCAGGCCGAGCGGGTAAGGAACCTCTTTCGCGATGGCGCCGAATTTCGCGACAAGCGACGCCCACGTGTTGTTCCTGCACTCCTTCGGTATCGCGTACGAGGCGTCCACAAGGTTCATCTTACGCGCCGCCTTGAGGAGATCCTTCTGGTACGCCGAATCCGCGAGCTCGATCATCGCGGACGCGCGCTCGTGAATGGTGCCGAAGCGCACCTGACGCCACCCGTATTCGGTGACCACGCAGTCCATCTTGTTGCGGGGAACCGAAATGACGTTCTTGAGGAAGGGCACTATGCTGCTCGCAACGGGCTTTCCGCTTTCAGTGCGGTTCACCGCGCGCAGGCACAGTATCGACTTGCCGCCCTCGCTTTTCATCGCGGATTCCTGGAACTCGAACTGCCCCCCGATCCCGGTGTACTGGACGTACTGGTCTTTCTTGAAAAAGCCTTCCGAGGCAGCCTGGCTGAAGAGGTCGGCCTGGAGGGTGCTGTTCACCGCATGGAAATTGGGTATCCGCTGGATGAATTCCTTGTTGTTGGTTTCGTGCACCGAGGTCATGCGCACATCGGGGTTCTCGCTCGCGAACTTGTAGAGCTCCTCGTTCCCGACAATGAACGCGCCCGTAAGGAGCACGTTGTGTTCATCCTTTCGATTTATTACGCCCTTCTTGATCATGTACAGGAAGGACGGTGAAAGCAGCTCGGACCAGCCGTTGATGCCGGTGCGGCCTTTTTTCGCCATCCAGAAACCGATCGCATCGGCCATTTGCCCGATTCCTATCTGGAGGGTCGCGCCGTCCGGGATTATCTCCGATACGTAGTTGCCGATGGCGTGTTCGACCACGGTAAGCGCCTGGTGCGGCATTACATAGAGGGGCTCGTCGCTTTTCACGACGAAATCGATGAGTTCGTCCGGTATGTCGGCGCTCCCATATACGTACGGAACGTTCTTGTTATCGAGCAGCATGACCACGCCGTTGTTTTTTTTCACGTCGCGCATCGCATGTATCATCACGTCGGAATTAGTGCCGCAGTTGTACTTCCCGTCGCGGCACGATACCTTCATTACTATGCAGTTGCAGCTCTTCTGGCGGAAGCGCTCGTTCGTATCACGAAAGTTCACGGCGGTGAACACATGCTGCTGCTGCGGAATACGGAGGAGGTACCCGGGAAAATGATAAAGGCTGGTGAAGGTGAGGTAATCGGGAAGGGGCTTCCCCTGGGACGACGCCTCACGGCATTCGTCGATAAACCTGAACGTCGTGTAGTCCTTGTAAATTCTCTCGAATATGGGATTGAGCACCTTTGCCCTCACTCCTCCCGGCAGCATGGGCTTTTCAAGGGTAAGTCCCGAGAATACGGTAAGGTCGACCTCGCCGCGCCTGGCGCATTCGCCCAACTCGTTCAGATACTCGTTGCCCGCCCCGATCGCAATAGGCGACAGGACGAACACCTTCTTCCCAAGCTTTGCAATGGCCTGCTGAACGGCATCCCTGACGGATTCGCACTGCTTCATTAGACAATTCCTCCTTTTTCGAAAACAGTAACATGTTGTATTACATATTACAAGAAAATTATTTGACTTGGCGCGAGACTGCCGTCTCGCGCCCGCGGGGAACCACTGCGGGGGGCTCTTAAGGGGCTTCGCCCCTTATACCCCGTGAGAAAGTGAGTTATGCAACAAGTCGATTTTTGCATACAGGCCGCGGTGAGTCCGGGAGCCCGGGCGGGGGGCGTATCGATCCCCATGCCATTTCTCCGGTTTTTACCCATGAATAATCCCCCGTGAAGGGATTTCTCCTCCCCGGCTTCGGAATCAGCGAATCAACGGCAGTAGTCGAACGCGCGCCACAATAACCGGCGATAGGCTTGACGTAATGGTTCCCAATTGTTAATTTAAACGTATGAAGTTGAATCTCCTGTCGATTCCTTCTCGTTGAAAGACGGGGATTGCGGCGGAAGGAACTCACTATTTAGAATTTCAATAACTTATTTACCGGATGCGTGGCTAAAATCATATAGGGGTGAATTCGCGGTATTCAGGGTTCTTTGCCGGAATTCATGACCGCTGGAACGCGATTATTCGTACTCGCATTCGCGGCGAGCCGGAGTTACCGGGACAGGCTTTTCGGGGCCCGGTTATTCCCGTCTGGAGTTGACGATGGTAATTGGAAGCAGTTTGGTGTCCCGATATTTTATCGCGATAGCGGCCGTCGCCGCGGGCGTATTTTTGCGCCTGCTCATTACGGATCAATTCGGGCCCGGATTGCCTACCTATGTAACCTTTTATCCCGCGATTATATTTACCGCCCTCCTGGCCGGTTATGGCCCGGGATTCATCGCGACTATCGCCTTCGCACTGATCGCGGACCTGTGGCTTCTCGCGCCGATAGGCCGGTTGAGTCCGGGAAATATAATCGAGGCCATCGGCCTGGGATTTTTCATTTTGATGGGCGTTCTTATCACCCTCTTTATGGGCCGATACCGGGGAATCCGAGGAAAGCTTGAAATCCTGGTCAAGGAGAGGACACGGGAGTTCAATGCGGCGAATGAACAGCTCAGGGCGGAAATAAGGGAACGTATATTAGCCGAGGACGCGCTGCGGGGGAGCAAGGATTTCGCCCGGAGGCGCCTGGACGAGATCGAACAGCTGTATCGGACCACCCCCGTGGGCCTTTGTGTCCTCGATGTCGATTTGCGCTATGTGAAGATAAACGAGCGGCTGGCGCAGATGAACGGGCATACCGTGGAGGAGCACCTGGGTGTACGCATGCGCGATCTCATACCGGAAATCGCCGATCTGGTCGAGCCCATGCTCCTTAACGTGCTTAAGACCGGTCAGGGCATCCTGGATCAGGAGCTGACCGCGGAGTCTGCTCCAGGGATGCGGGGATACTTCACGGTGAGCTACCTGCCCCTGTTCGATAATGCGGGCAGGGTCACGGGCATAAACGCCGTCATAGAAGATATTACCGACCGTAAGCGCGCGGAAAATGCCGTTCGTGAAAGCGAGGAGCGCCTCAGGTTTCACACGGAAAATTCTCCCATGGCGGTCGTCGAATGGAACACCGAATTCGTTGTAACGCGCTGGGCGGGAGAGGCGGAACGAATGTTCGGGTGGAGTGCGGCGGAAACCGTCGGGAAACCCCTGGCCGGCCTTAATATGGTCTACGAAGAAGATATTCCAATCGTCGAGAATGTCATGGCCAGGCTTGCGGGCGGCGGGATGCCCCATGTCGTTTCCACCAACCGCAATTACACAAAATCAGGAAACATTATTCATTGCACCTGGTACAATTCGATCCTGAAAGACACGCAGGGACGGATGAAATCGGTGTTGTCGCAGGTACTCGATATCACCGGGAGTGTCGCAGCCGAACAATTAATAAAGCAGAATGCCCGTGAACTGCAGCTTATCCTGGATTCCGTTCCGGCGATTGTCTATTACAAGGATTTGAATAACAGGTTTATCCGTATCAACAAGGAGTTCGAGAAAATCATGGGGCGCGAGAAGAGCGAGCTTGAAGGGCGCTCGCTATCCGAACTCTACCCCGCGGAACAGGCCGAAGCCTTCCGGCGGGACGACCTGGAAGTAGCCGAATCGAAAAGACCGAAAACGGGTATCCTGGAGCCGATGGAAACGATCCAGGGAACCCGGTGGGTCCAGACGCACAAGGTCCCCTTTTTCGACGAGAAGGGGGAGGTCGCCGGAATAATCGGATTCGCGGTGGACATATCGGAGCGCCTGCGGATCGAGGGGGAGATACGCCGGAAAGAGGCGGATTTAATGGAAGCGCAGCGCATCGCCCACCTCGGGAGCTGGTACTGGGACGCGGCGACCGACGTCACGGTGGGATCCGATGAACTCCTCCGCATTTACGGTTTCGATCCGGCGACGCAGAAAATGCCGGATTTCAAGGATCAAAAGGGCCTCTGTTACCCAGAAGAAGAATGGGAAAAGGTGAACAGTGCCGTTGAACAGACGGTGCAAACGGGAATCGGGTATGAACTGGACGTTCAGGCGTTCCGCAATGGCGCCCCTATATGGGTCACTACGCGAAGTGAAAGGATTTGCGACGCAGCGGGCGCCGTGATCGGGCTGCGCGGTACGGTGCAGGATATCACCGAACGCAAAAAGGCAGAGCAGGCGCTTCGCGACAGCGAGTACTTCTACCACGAGACGCTCGAATCCATCCCCGGCATGGTGTTCACGACCAGGCCGGACGGTTACTGCGATTTCCAGAGCCAGCAATGGGTTGATTTTACCGGCGTGCCTATGATCGAGCACCTGGGGAACGGGTGGAACAAGCTGCTCCATCCGGGCGACAGGCCCAGGGCATTCGCGGCCTGGCGTGCCGCCGTGGAAGAGAAAGCACCGTATGATCTTGAATACCGGGTGAGACATTTCGACGGAACGTATGAATGGTTCAAGGTGCGGGGCAATCCCATTCGTGACGCGTCGGGAAAAATCATGCGCTGGTTTGGGGTCGCCGTGAGTATCGAGGGCATAAAGAAGGCGCAGGACGCCCTTTCGGCGTCGCGCGTCGAGGCACTCAGGGAGAAGAATCGGCTCGAGGCGGTCATGGAGGCGTTGTCGGTGGGCGTCGCAATACTCGATGAGAAAGGCGAGAACATTCAATCCAACCTCGAATTCGAAAAAATATGGGGATCCACGATACCGCGCACGACGGGAATAAACGATTATGATTTCCACAAGGCGTGGTGGCTGGATTCAGGCGAAAAGGTACTCGCCGATGAATGGGCGTCGGCACGCGCGGTAAAAAACGGCGAGACCGTAATAGGACAGGCGATGCGGATAGAGCGTTTCGACGGTTCGAAAGCGTACATACAGAATAGCGCGGCGCCCATCCTGGATTCGCAGCTTCGAATAGACGGATGCGCCGTCAGCCTCATGGATATTACCGCGTACATCGAGGCGCAGGAACGCCTGCGCCAGAGCACGGCGCGGTTCGAGACACTGGCCATGACCGCGGCCGAGCTCCTGAGGAATCCGGAACCGCAGAAGCTGGTCGAGAGGCTCTGCACCAGGATAATGAGAATGCTGGACTGCCAGGTATTTTTCAACTTCCTGTCGGTATTTGAAACGGGCAAGCTTTACCTGAACGCGTGTGCCGGCATTCCCGAAGAGGAGGTGCGGCGTATCCGGTGGTTGGATTACGGAGTCGCCGTATGCGGCTGCGTGGCGCGGGATGGAAGTCGTATCGTCGCCGAGCAGATACAGTGCACTACGGACCCAAGGACCGAGCTGGTGAAATCGTACGGGGTAAGGGCATACGCGTGTCACCCGCTCATGGGAGAAGAGGGCAAGGTGATCGGTACGCTTTCGTTCGGTTCCAGGACCCGCGATACATTCAGCGATGACGACCTTTCGCTTATGAAAGCGGTCACCGACCAGGTCGCCACCGCAATGGTCCGATTGAACAACGAGGAGGAATTGCGCGCGAGGGAATTGCAGGCGCGCAAGCAATCCGCGGAGCTCGAGACGGTATTCTCCGCCCAGACCGATGCGATCCTGGTGTACGGTCCCGATGCGACCGTGATCCGGTCCAACGCCGCCGCCCGCGCGATGCTTGGTTTCGATCCGCTCGGAAAAAAGCTGGAACACACCCCGGATGCGGCGGGAACCGGAGCAGGGGCGGAACTGGGCGCGACGTTCCGCGCGCTCAAGGGAGAGACCGTCACGAACGGAATCTCCGAATTTATCGATCCCGCGGGATTGCCGCGCACGCTCCTGTCTTCGTCGTCGCCGATGCGCGATAGCGAGGGTACGATCCTGGGGGCGGTCACCGTTTCACGCGACATCACGGAACGCAGGCGCGCTGAACAGGCGTTGCGGGAAAGCGAAAGCCGCCTGCGGCATGCGGAATCGATCGCGCACCTGGGGCACTGGAGCCTGGACCTGGAAACCAACGAGTACTCATGGTCGGACGAGATGTACCGGATATTCGGGGTCAACAGGGCGGATTTCATTCCGCGCCGCGAGTCGCTCGGGGTTCTCATCCATCCGGACGACATCGCGCTCTTCGAGGGAGCTATAGGCGGGGCGTGCATGGAGGGCACCTGCGAATTCGAATTGCGCGGGCTAAGGAGCGACGGAAGCGTGCGCTACCTGAGCGGCGGCGGGGAGGCGCTGCGCAGCGAACAGGGCAGGCCTGTAAACGTGTTCGGTACAATACTCGACGTAACCGACCTGCGCAGGACGGAAAGGGATCTTTACGAAAAAAATGCGGAGTTGGAACGGTTTACCTACTCCATCTCCCATGATCTGAAAAGCCCGCTGGTTACCATCAAGACGTTCCTGGAATACCTGAAAAAGGACCTGTACCGGTCCGATTCCGAAAAAATAGAGAAAGACATCTTGTATATGAACAACGCCGCCGAACGGATGGGCCGCCTGCTCGGGGAGATACTGGAAATGTCGCGGGTGGGCAGGGTCGGCAATCCGCCCGTGCGGGTTTCCTTCAGGGAGACCGTTTCCGAGGCCCTTGGCCTGGTGGCGGGGCAGGTTACAAAACGAGGCGTGGAAATACAGGTGGAGGATTCGCCGGCGGTATTTTTCGGGGACCGGGCCCGCCTGGTGGAGATCTGGCAGAACCTGGTGGAAAACGCGGTCAAGTTCCTGGGTGACCGCGAGGATCCGCGCATCGAGATAGGGGTGGAGGGCGACGGCAGGGACGCGGTCTTTTTCGTGCGGGATAACGGTACCGGCATAGATCCGCGTTTTCATGAAAAGATTTTCGGGCTGTTCGAAAAGCTCGATCCTAAGACGGAGGGTACGGGGCTGGGCCTCGCCCTGGTTAAAAAAATAGTGGAGACGCTGGACGGCAGGATCGTGGTGGAATCCGCGGGGCCGGGCGAGGGCGCGTGTTTCAGGTTTACCCTGCCCGAGGCAATGGCCGGGATCGAGATAGGAGAGAGATCATGAATTCCGAATCGCTGGTGATACTGCTTGTCGAGGATGACCCCGCGCATGCCGAAATCGTGCTTCGGAATTTCGAGGATCTCCATCTCGCGAATCGCGTGATAGTCGTTGAAAACGGCCAGGACGCGCTGGATTACCTGTTCCGGCGGGAAAAATTCGCGGATACCACGGCATATCCCATGCCCGGCCTTGTGCTGCTCGACCTGCGGCTGCCGAAGGTGGACGGCCTCGAGGTTCTTCGCATCATCAAGTCGGACGAGATCGTGGGACGTATTCCCGTCGTCATCCTCACGACCTCGATCGACGAGTTCGATAAGCTGCGCGCCTCGCAATTCGACGCGAACAGCTACCTGGTCAAGCCGATAAATTTTTCCCAGATCATTCAACTCATGGAATCCCTGGGCTTTTACTGGCTCATGGAATAGGGATCCCTTATTTAAAGCATGGAGGCGTGATGAACTCACTTCCTGGAAAAATAATCATCGTGGACGACGAGCCGGTTCACATGGAGGCGATCGAACGGGCGATCAACGAGGCGTTGCCGGGATGTGAAATCGGCAAGGCGGGCTCGCTCGCCGAATATCGGAGGCTCCTCGAGCGCTTTACGCCCGATATCGCGCTCATCGACCTTAACCTGCCCGACGGCAAGGCGATCGAGGCGCTCGAATCGCCGATCGAGGACGCGCGCTTTCCCGTACTCATCATGACCAGCTTCGGAAGCGAAAAATGGGCGGTCGAGGCGATCAAGACCGGGGCGCTCGATTACATGGTAAAATCCCACGAGACCTTTCTCGATATGCCCAGGACGCTCGAACGATCCATGCGGGAATGGAGCCTCATTCAGGACAGGAAGCAGGCCCGAGAAGCCTTGCGTCAGAGCGAAGAGGTTTTCAGGCAGATCGCGGTTAATTCCAGGGACGTCTACTGGCTCATGGTGCCCGGGAGCCGCGCGCTCATCTACGTGAACCCCGCGTACGAGCAGGTCTATAACAGGAGCATTGAGTCCCTTAAAGAGCATCCCCTCTCCTGGCTCGAGGTGGTTCATCCGGCGGATGTCGCGCGCGTGCGCGAAAGTTTTACGACCGGTTCGGGTGAGGGCTTAAACCTGGAATTTCGCGTCCTGCAGCCGGAGGAAGGCGTCCGCTGGCTTTGGGCCAGGACATTTCCCATCACCGATGATACGGGAGCGGTACGGCGGATACTGGGCGTCGCAAGCGATATCACCGACCGCAAGGAGATTGAGGAACAGCAGCTTGTGATACAGAAGCTTGAATCGATAGGCGTTCTCGCGGGCGGCATCGCGCATGATTTCAACAACCTGCTCACCATGATCGTGGGGAATATCTGCCTCGCCATGATGAACATGGATCAGTCGGACAGCGCGTACGAGAGGCTCAAGAAAGCCGAAGGCGCCTGCGAAACGGCGAAGGACCTGGCGTACAGGCTCCTGACGTTTTCCAAGGGCGGCGATCCCGTGACGAAGGTTGTCAGCCCGGGCGGCGTATTACGGGAGGCAGTGGATTTCTTTCTCGCAGGGTCGCCCATCCAGGGGGAGTACCGGATCGATGAGGACCTCTTTCCCGTCGAGATGGATGAAAACCAGATGCGGCAGGTGTTCTATAACCTGACCATAAATGCCAAGGAGGCCATGCCCTCGGGGGGCACGCTGCGGGTTGCGGCGAAAAATAAGCGGCTGAAGGGCGCCAGGAAAACCGACCTGAAGCCGGGCGATTATGTTAACATTTCATTTATCGATGAAGGGATAGGCATACGCGCGGCCGATCTCAATAAAATATTCGATCCCTATTTCACCTCGACCGGGCTGAGCACCAAGAAGGGAAAGGGGTTGGGACTGGCGATCTGTCATTCCATCGTTCAAAAACACGGGGGAAGCATTCACGCGGAATCCGTAGAAGGCGAGGGTGCGACCTTCGAGATATACCTGCCTGCATACAAGGAACCCGAGGAGTAATCTCCCGCGCCCGGATATCTCAGATCCAGGCGTTTCAGGACGCGTTCCCCGGATATTGTTAGAATCGTGGAGCGCCGGGCTGAATTTGCTTGCAACAACAGCCGTGCTGTGCCATATTCCACCCCGGGTCCGGCGGCATCCCCGAATGCCGCGATATACAGCGGATCAGGACCCGGGAGGAACGATGAAAAACATGGGTCCTGTGGAACGCGTACTGCGCACCTTCGAAGGGAAGCCCGTGGACAGGGTTCCCGTGTTCTGCGCGATGATGGAAAGCAGAACCGCGAACGAGGTGCTGGGCAAGCCGCTCATATCCTCCGCGGCGAGCATCAAGTTCCCGGTCACGAGGTACCTGCTGGACGGCCTGGGCCCCCGCGTGACCAGCTTCTTCACCCGCCCCATACTCGCGAACGTACTCCACCGGCGCAACCTCGCCCAGATCGGGATGGGTTTCGACGCCGTGTGGGCCTACTACGACGACACCTGGTTTTTCCTCGATGCGAAGACCATCGCGCTCACCACGGGTTCACTGTTCAACGTGATTGCGGACGGTTTCGGGAACATGACCTACATGTACCGCGGCCCGGGGATCACGACGCCGGGGGAATTCGACGCGTGGCCGTACTGGCCCGACGCGGACGCCGTCGCGCAACGGGTGTACGATTATTACCGGCGCCTCTACGCGCGCACCGGGGACAGGGTATGCATATTCGGCTGCGGGTTCTTTGGCGGGCTCCAGGAATCGATGAACTGGACGTTCGGGATCGACAAGGCCCCGCTCTGGATCAGGCGGCATCCCGATTACGTGAACCGCTTCCTCGACATCCTCGAGGAGGTCACCACGAAGACGCATACGGCGATTCTCGACGCCGGCGCGAAGGTGATCGTGCAGATGGACGATTTCGCCTTCAAGACGGGCCCCTTCATGAGCCCCCGGATGGTGGAAGAAATTTTCGGGCCCCGGTACCGGAGGATCATAGGCAACGTTCACGGGCGGGGGGCGAAGTTCGTCCTGCACTCGTGCGGCGACAACACGAGGCTCTTCGACGTGTTCCTCGACTGGGGCGTGGACGGTTTCCACGCGTACGAGCCGACCTCTAACGTGAATATCGTCCATGAGAAAAAGGTCCACGGGGAGCGCGCGACCATTATCGGCGGCGTGGGCATAGACTACCTGCTCACCGAGCGCTCGCGTGACGAGGAGATCGTCGAAAAGGTGAAGGAGCTCGTCCGCGATCTCGCGCCCGGCGGCAGGTTCATCCTGGGCCCGGCGCACAGCGAGGACAGCCTTCCCGCGCATAAGCTCAGGGTGATGCTGGACGCGGCGCGCGAATTCGGGGTGTACCCGGCGCACGGCTGATTGCGCCAACGGCCATGAAACAGAGTCGAACCATCGTCATGGTGAGTCCCTCGACAGGCTTCGGGAAACCATGCCTGTCGGCAAAAAAGGTCGCCCTTCGACTCCGCTCAGGGTGACCACATGTGATTTACCGCGCGTGACGGCATAAAAATAATTCATTCGGGGAGGAAAGAGCGATCATGAACCAGTACCTGGCCGATGTACATGACGCGGTCGCGAAGGTCATCGACGATAATTTTTTGGGTCTGATACACAGGTGCCTGGAGCAGGGCGTGTCGCCCCTCGAGATAATCCAGGAAGGGCTGGGCCGGGGCCTCGATGCCGTGGGCGCGAAATTCGAGGAGGGTGAATATTTTCTCGCCGACCTCATCATCGCCGGAGACATGGTAACCAGGGCCACCGGGATGCTCAGCGAAAGGCTCTCGCCGGGCGAACACGGCGTGAAGGGCAAGGTGATCCTCGCGACGGTGAAGGGTGACGTTCACGATATAGGGAAAAAGGTCGTCGGGATCATGCTGGCGGCGTCCGGGTACGAGATCATCGACCTGGGGGCGGACGTTCCTGCCGCGAAGATCGTAGGCGCGATCCGCGAAACGGGCGCGAGGATGGTGGGACTTTCGGTGCTTCTTACTACCATGGTATACGGCATCCGGGAGGTGGTCGCAGGTCTTACGCAGGCCGGAATGCGTGACGGGGTGAAGATCGCCATTGGCGGGGCGTGCTGCTCGCCGCATCTCGCGGAGGAAATGGGCGTGGATGCCTTTGGCGAATCGGCGATCGCGGCGGTGCGCATATTCGACGGGTTCTGCGCGTCCGCGGCCGGATAGAATACGTACTGTCATGGTGAGTCCCTCGACAGGCCTGCGCTGAGCGAGCGCGTCGTTCCGGGCGCGCGAAGGGACATGAAGCGAGAGGCGTGGCGCGCGGTCGCACCCCCATGCACGATGCGCCTTTCAACGGGCGCCGGAGTATCGGCCCCCTATTTCTTTTTCCTGCCCAGTTCCACCTTCACCGGTTTCACGCCCCAGATGTCGCGCGCGTATTCCCGGATCGTGCGGTCCGTCGAAAACTTGCCCATGCGCGCCACGTTGAGGACCGACATGCGCGCCCACGCATCGCGGTCTCCGAAGGCGGCGGAGACCCTGTCCTGGCATTTCACGTACGACTCGTAGTCGGCAAAGAGCAGGTAGTGGTCGTGCGCGAAAAGCGAATCGGTGACCACCCTGAAAAGGTCCGGCTCGCCCGGTGAGAAATAACCGCCCGCGATCATTTCGACCGCCTCGCGGAGCTCGGGCTGCCGGTCATACCATTCGCGCGGATTGTATCCCCCGGCGTAGAGCGCGTTCACCTCGCCGGTCTTGAGTCCGAAAATGAAGATGTTATCCGCGCCCACCTCCTGGGCGATCTCGACGTTCGCGCCGTCAAGGGTACCGATGGTGAGCGCGCCGTTGAGCGCGAACTTCATATTGCCCGTTCCCGAGGCCTCGGTTCCCGCCGTGGAAATCTGCTCGGAGAGGTCCGCCGCCGGCATTATTATTTCCGCGAGGGTCACCGAGTAGTTGGGAATGAAGGCGACGCGCAGGAGGTCCCGCGCCGCGTGATCGTTGTTCACCGTCTTCGCGATCGAGTTTATGAGCTTGATGATCATCTTCGCCATGTGGTAGCCGGGAGCCGATTTCCCCGCGAATATGACCGTGCGCGGCGCGATGCCCGCCGTGCGCCCGCTCCTGATCCGGTTGTAGAGCGTGACAACGTGGAGCACGTTAAGGAGCTGGCGCTTGTACTCGTGCATGCGCTTCACCTGGCAGTCGAACATGGAGGCGGGGTCCACGACGACATTGCACTGCTCCTCGATGTGCGCGGCGAAGCGCTCCTTGTTGCGACGCTTGACGTCCGCCCACTGCGCGAGAAACGAGGAATCGGCCGCCAGCGGCTCGAGTCTTTTCAATTCATCGAGGTCCTTCGCCCAGCCTTCGCCCAGGCGCCCGGTGATGAGCGCCGAGAGCCCGGGATTGCAGAGCATGAGCCAGCGGCGCTGGGTTATGCCGTTGGTCTTGTTGTTGAACCGCTCCGGCATGAGCTCGTGAAAATCGCGGAAGAGCGAGGCCTTGAGGATATCGCTGTGGAGGGCGGCGACGCCGTTCACCGAGTGGCTTCCCACGATGGAGAGATAGGCCATGCGCACCCTGCGCTCGGGGCCCTCCTCGATGATGGACATGCGTCCCTTGCGGTCGTCCTCCCCGGGGAAATGCGCGCGCACGCGGTCGAGGAATCGCCTGTTGATCTCGTAGATGATCTGGAGATGGCGCGGGAGCACGCGCTCCAGCAGGGCGACGGGCCATTTTTCGAGGGCCTCGGGCAGCACCGTATGGTTCGTGTAGCCGAACGTCCGGATGACGATCTCCCACGCCTCGTCCCATTCGAGCCGTTCCACGTCCATGAGAAGCCGCATGAGCTCGGGGATGGCGATGGCCGGGTGGGTGTCGTTAAGCTGTATGGCGACCCTTTCCGGGAACAGCGCGAAATTCGCGTGTGTCTTCTTATACCGGCGGATGATATCCTGGAGGGTTGCCGAGACGAAGAAATATTCCTGCTTGAGCCTGAGCTCCTTGCCCTCGAAGATATTGTCGTTCGGATAGAGCACCTTGGAGATGGTTTCCGATTGCGCCTTCTCGGAAACCGCGCGCTCGTAGTCGCCGTCGTTGAAATAGCCCAGGTCGAACTCCCGCGTGGATTTCGCCGACCAGAGCCTGAGGTTGTTCACCGTATTGTTGCGGTACCCGGGGATGGGCGTGTCGTAGGCCATCGCGAGGATGACCTCGGTGTCCACCCAGTCGGCCCTGAAGCGCCCGTCGTCGTCGCGGTACTGGTGCACGCTGCCGTAAAGCTTCACTGGGTACAGGAACTCGGCGCGGGGGAATTCCCACGGGTTGCCGTAGCGCAGCCAGTTGTCGGGCGTCTCCACCTGGTAGCCGTTGATGATTTTCTGGAAAAAGATACCGTAGTCGTAGCGGATGCCGTAGCCCACCGCGGGCATTTCGAGCGTGGCGAGCGAATCCATGAAGCACGCGGCAAGCCTTCCCAGTCCCCCGTTTCCGAGCCCCGCGTCCCATTCATGGTCACCCAGTTCGTCCAGGGAATAACCAAGTTCTTCGGCCGTGGTGCGCATCGCATCCATGAGTCCGAGGCTAATGAGGCTGTTGCCGAGCGCGCGTCCCATGAGAAACTCCAGGGAGAGGTAGTAGACCCGCTTCGCGTCGGTGTTGTAGTAAGTCTGCTGGGTCTCGATCCACCGCTCTATGAGGCGGTCGCGCACCACGAGGGCGAGACTGTGAAAACGGTCCCTCTCGGTCGCCGAGTATTCGTCCTTGCCCCGGGAAAATTCAAGGTGGTTGATGAAGGACATTTTAAGCGAATCGACGTCGGTGCCCTGGAGGGGATTGGTGGTAGTGGTAAACGATTCGGTGCTCTTTTTCCTGGACGGCATACGCGCCTCCTTTGCTCGCCCCGAGGCTATACCGGTCCGGTGAAAAAATCAATTAATAATCACGCCGGCCCCGTTGCCGCTGCCGGGCTTAATCGGCCCCCTCGTCGTTCGTCACCCTTTTACGGACGGTTTTTTTGACGCCCTTCCGCGTCTTCGAATCAAGGCGTTCCTTTACGGCGCCACGGGGGACCTTCGTGGGTTTGCGGGGGGGCGGCGTGTAGTTTAACGCCTCGAGCTTTTCGGAAAGGCGCATGAGCGCATCCTCGCGGTTCTTCGCCTGCGAGCGGTGTTCGGTGCCCAGCGCGATAAGGCCTGAGGGCAGGTGGTGCAGGCGGACGCAGTTATAATGCCGGTTGCGGTTCTGGCCGCCCTTTCCAGTTCCGCTGTAGTAATCGACGGCGCACTCGGCAAGGAGGGCGGCGGCGTCGGGGGTTGGTTGTTTGGTCCTGGGCATGTGGTTTGTCCGTCGTACATAGAGACGCGCCGCTGGCACGTCTCTATGTATAGCTGGCACGTCTCTACAATATAGCGTAACCGGCGGGGAAACTATTGTGTCAAGCCGTATTCCAGGGAGGCAATCGCCGGGAGAAAAAGTGTGATGCGATACTTTTTGCGGCAGGGAGCATATCCTGTTTGATTTGCCGCGGCAACTCTCCGGGATGGTGACGCGTCCTTACAGGTTGAGCCGCTCGTGCCCGTGGTAAAGCTCGTCCCTGAGCCGCTTGATCTCCGCGCTCTCGATGTATTCGTCGAAACCCATCACGCGATCGATAACGCCCGACGGCGTGATCTCGACTATCCGTGTCGCGATGGAATCGATAAACTGGTGGTCATGCGAAGAAAAGAGCACTACCTCGGGGTAGGCGATAAGCCCGTTGTTGAGAGAGGTGATGGACTCGAGATCGAGGTGGTTCGTAGGCTCGTCCAGTACGAGCGCGTTCGCCCCGGAGAGCATGATCTTCGAAAGCATGCATCGGACCTTCTCTCCCCCGGAAAGCACGCGTACCGGTTTAAGCGATTCGTCGCCCGAGAAGAGCATCCTTCCCAGGAAGCCCCTCACGTAGGTTTCGTCCTTTTCCGCGGAATACTGGCGCAGCCAGTCCAGGAGCCGGAGGTCGCTGTCGAAGTAGGTGTCGTTTTCCTTGGGGAAATAGGCGGTCGTGATCGTTTCGCCCCACTTGAATCCCCCCCTGTCCGGTTTCATTTCTCCCATAAGTATCTGGAAAAGCACCGTTTTGACAAGATTGTTCTGGCCCACAAAGGCGATCTTGTCGTGCCGGTTGACCAGGAGGCTGAAATCGTTCAGGACGGGGATACCGTCCACCGATTTGCCCAGGTTCTCAATCGAAAGGATCATCTTGCCGCATTCCCGCTCGGGCTTGAACGCGACGTAGGGAAAGCGCCTGGATGTCGTTGGGATCTCCTCGATGGTGAGCTTTTCGACGAGCTTCTTGCGGGAGGTGGCCTGGCGGGCTTTCGACGCATTGGAGCTGAAGCGCTCGATGAAGGACTGGAGCTCCCTGATCTTGTCTTCTTTCTTCTTGTTCTCTTCTTTCTTTTGTTTCAACGCGAGTTGGCTCGCCTGTGCCCAGAAGTCGTAGTTGCCCGCGTAGACCCTTATCTGCCCAAAATCGATGTCGGCGATGTGGGTGCAGGTCTTGTTGATGAAGTGCCGGTCGTGCGAAACCACGATGACGGTATTGGAGAAGTTGTAGAGAAAATTTTCGAGCCAGGTGATCGATTCTAGGTCGAGGTTGTTCGTGGGCTCGTCCAGGAGCAAAATGTCGGGATTGCCGAAAAGCGCCTGGGCCAGGAGCACGCGCACCTTCTGGCCGCCCTCGAGTTCTCTCATCTTTTTCGTAAGCACGTCCCCCTCGATCCCCAGTCCGGCCAGGAGCGAGGCGGCGTCGGCCTCGGCCTCGTAGCCGTTCATCTCGTCCAGGAGTTCCTCGAGCTCCGCGGCCCGATGCCCGTCCTCATCCGAGAAATTTTCGCGCGCGTACACCTCGTCGCGCTCTTTGAGCACGTCGTACAGGGCGCGGTGTCCCATAATCGCGGTATCCAGCACCGTGAACTCGTCGTAGGCGAACTGGTCCTGCTGGAGGATTGATATGCGTTCTCCCGGGTTTCGCGAAATGACCCCGGAGCTCGACTCGATCTCCCCGGAGAGCACCTTTAGAAACGTGGATTTTCCGGATCCGTTGGCGCCGATAAGCCCGTAGCAGTTTCCGGGCGCGAACCGTATATTGACATTCTTGAAAAGCACCCTCTTTCCGAACGAGAGGCTCACTTCGCTTGCATTTAACATTATCTTATGCCTTTAACTTGAAGTAAAGGGTCATTAACAATAAGGGGCATATTATGTCAATCACGATCGGGGGAAGGGGGCCGCAGGGCCTGAATTCAATTTTAAATAGTCAGTTTTAGTAGGAACTGGGAGTAAGGCCCCCACGTGATCGGAGATCGACTCGGGGCGAATCATTGTAACCATATGATTAAAAATATTTATTTATGATGTATCCGGAATAGGAGATAGAATTCTCAACTAGTTCGAAGTTGAATAATCCGCCGGTATAATAAGTCCGATTGCGTCCCTGGAGCCGTTCCAGTCGCCCATGAAATCCGTCTCGTACATCCTCCGAATCGAAATGGAAAAAGTATTTCCATTCGGAGATATTAAGCACCTCTCGTATGGTAATGCCGATTGAACGCGCGAATTCCAGAATGTTGTGCTCGATGGAATCTGAGGCGACAGGAGATAATGCATAGCTGTACACAATGGCGATATCGCTATTTTCGACAGGCTTCGATATCATATAGGGAACGACGTTCTGTGGGATCCCGATATTCCCATTCTGGACGAGATTGAATAGAAAGCCGTCAAGGTCTCCCTCTATTCTGCATGACGTTGTGTAATAATGGCCGCATCGCACCCTTGAAAATATTGTTGTTTCCTCATCGGTGAGGTCCAGCAGCCCTTTGAAATTCCCCTCGGGAGGAATGCTAAGGATTAAACTATCTGCCTTAATCGACAGTGCTTTTCCTGTTAAAGTATCAATGTAATTGACTCTTATCCCCTCGTTTGTCCGGGAAATGCTCTGTATGCAGGCATTTAAACGAACATCGGGTAATGTCCCGGCCATCTTGTGCAAGAGTTCCTGAAAGCCTTCATCGATAAGTTTTGGCCATCGCGGCCTGATATTTAAAAGACGGCATATGGCGAAATGAAACAGTAAGGGGAAATTTGCGAGGTTCATGTATTTTAGCACATAGATAGCGGGGATTTCCTGAAGGTCGCCATAGCCGAAGCATGTTACGATCGGAAGAAAAAGATTGAGAATACTTTTCATGCCTCGTTCTTCTAGCCATGGAGAAAAAGGTGTCGCAAGCTCGCGTGGGATGTTCTCGAAACCAACCTTTCTTAGGATATGATGGTATTTAAGAAGATAATAAAAGTACTTTACCATGGATGCCGTTACGTCGAGAATTTTCTCACTTGCGATAAGCGTTTCCAGGGGATGATGCATGCCTGTGGTGCCGTCAATAAGCGCCGGAGAAACAGGAGAAGTCACAAGCCTGAGGCCGAAATCGCTGATCAAATGAAAAACATTCTTGTCGCGCGGACCAATTGATACTGCTCCGAGGCTATAATTGATATTTCCGTAATACTTTGTTAAGCACTTACCCCCGACGCAGTCATTCTTTTCAAGTACAGTTATCCTTGAATAGCCTTTTTGTTTCAGAAAATATGCTGCGCTTAAACCGGCGGGTCCGGCGCCAACAATGCAAACGCTCATTTTATCGATCGAGTCCATACTTGTGTTTTTCAATGAGATATCGAGAAAGTTGGAAAATGAGTAGATTAATAGTAATGTGCAGATATAAATGTACTTGCTTACAAATCAACCAAAAAATTTTCCATAAAGGCCTTGGTGAATCCGGACTGTATGATGAAATTGACTTTTCAATATATTCGGATACAAATCGGTGTCGCTAAAGTGTGACGAATGAAGTGCATATTCAGGGTATATAATGTGCGGTGATATGAGAATGAATAAGGAAGTGCTTCAAGAGTTGGCTTCTGTTGTAAGATTTGACTTTCTTCCACCGGCTTTTCTGGATACCATGTGCGCCCATGCGGAAGTGCGGACGATCGAGCCTGAGGTTGAATTATTTTCGCAGGGGAATATTGCGGATGCGTTTTTTATTATTGCCTCCGGTTGTCTGGAAACAGTCGGCAGGTGTATAACCGAAAATGTCGTAAAATCTTGGATGCTTTCGAGTGGTGAATTTGCCGGACTAACTGAAGCGATTGCGGGGGGCACATATTCGAGCTCCGGGTTTTCGCGGAATTCATGCAAATTTATTCGTGTAAACTGGAAACGATTGACGGATGCGACGTCCGAGCCGGCCTCAATGGAACATATGGCGCTTGAGGCCGAGAGGATAGCCCGGCGCAAACGCAACGCCCAGGATGCGCTCGCTCACCTGTTCAATCGCTGCAGTCAGGGTGAGATACGCAATTTGGAAAGCATGTCGGAATGGATGTTCTTGAAAGGTGGCAAGGCGGTGGATATGGATGCCGGCGACGGACTTTACATCGTCATTTCCGGAAAGCTTATAATCGAATACGAAAACAATATGGACCGGCGCGCTGGCGGACGAGAGGCAGCAAGCGGGGATTGTATCTGGCCTGCCGCATTCATCACTGATAAGAATAAAGGATTCCGAGTCGCGGCGACTAGGGATAGTTTTTTGTTGAAGTATTCAGCAAATATCGCCGGAGACATCATTGCGAAATACCCGTATATGTTACCTGAGCTGCTCAAGTCCGGAACCATGCATGTTGGACAGACCGCTTTTAAGCGAGTTGGCGTTATGACCAGATGCACCTTTACACTGATTCCTTTGGGCGATAACAACCGTGCCAGCTACTTTGCGAAAAGGCTTTCTCAGGCCATGAATACGATTGGTTCAGCGCGATTTGTCGATTCGTCAACAATAATCTCTGAACTGTTCATGCCAGGGAAAATGAACGCGGGTCCGGAAGATTTGGAAGATGAACAAATAGATGCATGGTTCGAGAAAAATGAACGGGAGAATGCGTTTATCCTCTTTTTCGCGGGGAAATCTGGGAGCAAATGGACACGAAAGTGCGCCAGCTTGGCGGACTGCGTGGTATTTATCGTTGATGAAACGATCACGCCTGAATCGTTCGATATTGATGCATGGCTCCCACCGATCATGACGACGGGGAATTCAGCGGCGACGGCCATGGTATTTCTACACGAAGACAGTTCTGTCTTTCCAAGAAATACCAAAGATTGGATCGGGGGCGGTAGAATTCAAACACATCTTCACATCAGGAATAAAGAGGATGGTGATTACAAACGATGCGCGCGAATACTTACTAATAACGCGATCTGCCTGGTTATGAGCGGAGGAGGCGCACGCGGATATGCGCACATCGGCGTGATTCGCGCGCTCGAGCAATCGGGGATCGCGGTCGACATGGTTGGCGGAGCCAGCATAGGCGCGGTAATAGGATCAGGATTGGCGCTTGGCATGAATAGCTACCAAATCGAAGAGTTTATAGAGACGCATTTTGTAAGACGCAATCCACTCGGAGATTATACGCTTCCGATCGTCTCGCTCATTAAGGGAAAAAACCTGGATCGTGTTCATCGTATCGGTATTGAAGAATTATGCATAGAGGATTTATGGATAAACTATTTTTGCATAACCAGCAATCTATCGAAGCATACGGAGGGTGTTCATGACCGCGGCCTCGCCTGGAAAGCGATAAGGGCCAGCACTTCTATTCCGGGATTCCTGCCTCCAGTGCTCATCAACAACGAGATACATGTGGATGGCGGACTGGTAAACAATTTTCCAGTGGATAGAATGAGAGAAAGGTCGGGCGGCCTGATTATCGCTTCCGATGCGAGCCATGAAAAGGAGCGCGTGATCAGGCGCATGCAATACCCGTCGGCGCGGAGCATGTTATGGCGTATGATAAACCCGCTGGAAAAACGGCGCAGAGCGCCTCATATCATTGAGATTGTTATGAGGTCAATGGCGATCAGCGCTACCATAAAGAAGGAGAGCGTAAAAGATTACGCCGATCTTTACATCAATCCGCCCATTGGAAAATTCGGCATTCTAGAAATGAAACGTGCGAAGCAAATAATAGATGTCGGATATGCGCACGGGCTCCAGGTAATCAGACGCTGGCTTGAGGACAATCGGGATGAATCCCGCAAATATTTCTAAAAATGCTTCCGGACAATATGTTTTGAATACGCGATAACATTCTCTACGAGTTCGAAATTCATCAAACCACCGGTATAATACGTATTATTGGCGCCTTGATTGCGCTCAAGCCGCTCCATTATGCCATCCGATAGTGCACGGGAGGCGAAGTGAGGGAAATAATCCCATTTTTTATATTCCGTGATGTGTAGCAGTTGGCGGTTCATTGTTTTCAGGTTCGCTTTTAGGTTGTCGGTGACTGCCTTGTCGGTTATTGGCTTCCTGCTGTAGGAATAAAAAATCACTATATCGCATTCATCCCATACCTTAGAAGCCATGAAGGGATAGCCATCGGGCGGAAGCTTGAATACGCGTTTTGAAAACAGGTTCAAGAAGTAATTATAACTGAAGCTTTTTACGTCGCATGCGATTGTATAATAATTATTATGCTTTACCAGCGAGAAAATGGCCTCCTCCTCGGGAGAGAAATCCATAAACTTAATATTATGCAGATCCGGGCACATGGCGATTATCAGACGATCACAATAGTGAGTATGCCTTTTCCCGTCTTTCGACGCATATTTGATTGCAACGGGATGCTGACCAGGATGATCGCGATGTATGTTGGTTATTTTTACACTCAATTGAATATTGCCGAGATCGTCAGCCATTGCCTGGAAGAGGTCCTGCAGGCCATTGGTAAGTCGCTTGGTCCATCGCGGATTAAGGCCTGCGATATCGCACAACCCGAGATAGAGCAGCGTCGTAAAATTAATGAGATTGAGGTATTTGAATACGTACACGGCGGGAATCTCATCCAAATACCCGTAGCCGAAGCATGTGATCGGAACGCAAAGAAACTGGCCAAGGTTTTCCATGTTTTTCATTTTTAGCCATGCACTGAAATTCATGGATATTTCATCGTTTAATTTTCGAAAACCCGGCCTGTGGACATGTTTACGGTATTTAAATATATATAAATAAAATTTAATTATCGACCACAAAAAGGGAAGCATTGATGCATTATTAATAATCCATCGCAAAGAGTATTGGAATCCTGTAGTGTGATCCAGGATGACATTTCTTGGTCCGCGGACAATATCTAATCTGTATTTTTTGCATAAGGAAATGACATTCTTGTAATCCTTCGTGATAGCGACTGCACCCATGCCATTCGCCATACCGTATTTCGTCTCGGAGAAACACATGCCACCCACGTAACTGTTTTTTTCGAGAACGACCACATTTTTGTATCCCTTTTTTCTGAGATAATAGGCTGCGCTCAATCCTGAAGCGCCGGCGCCTATTATGCATATTTCGGCCTTCTTAGACTTTTTCATTGCCGGCCCCATATTTTAATTGATTTATTGAATGTTTACGAAATTAGATAACTCATCGATCACATCCGTAATTAGCATGATCATAGTATCGATTCAAAATCAATAATTATTCATGGTTTCGGGAGTTCGTATTGGGGATTGCCAGTAATCCTTGATCGCACCAACATAGATGAAAAGGCGACTTACATTTATTGCCGTAATGGCTGGAATTATTTTTTCAGCAGGGGAGACATATGCTTCCCAGGTTGAATTGCAGAAGGATGTCAATTTTATCAAATTAAGCCGTTATCTGGAATACTTTGAAGATACGAACAATTCAATTTCCGAAGCCGAAATACTGTCCGGAAAATATAATTCTCAATTCATTAGAAATACACGGCACGGCCTAAACTTTGGTTTTACGGATTCGATCTACTGGTTAAAATTCTCAATTGTTCATGATGAAATGAGCAAATACTTTCAATGGTTTCTGGAATTGAGCTATCCGCTTCTTGACTCGATTCAGGTATTTACCCTCAATGAGGATGCGACATTCGCAACACAACATGCCGGTCTTCTCTACCCTGTGTCGAATCGAACGGTTGAAAGCCATTCCTTCGTATTTAAAATACCTATCTCGGACGAGCGGGTTAAAACCGTCTACATTAAAGTGATGAGCAGCGGCTCCATGATCCTGGATGCAAATCTGATGTCGGAGCGGGGCTTTATCGGGCAAACGCGAGCATCCGTTATGCTTTTGGGAGCCTACTATGGAATCTTGTTGATAATGGGAATTTATAACCTATTCCTTTTTTTTATGCTAAGGGACAGGAGATATTTGCTTTACGTTCTTTATGTTGCTGGATTTATGCTTATGCGGCTTACATTGGATGGTTTTTGTGCGCGCTATTTTTGGGGCGAGTACTCCAATTATTCAAAAATGAGCATTCCCTTTATGTCTATTTTTTCATTATTCCCTGGTGCAGTCTTTGTGATCAGTTTTCTTGAGATTCAAAAATATGATAAGAGACTGTCCTTTGTTTACAAAGCATTTGCATTCCTTTGCCTTTTCGCTTCGTTGGCGTCATTGCTGATTCCTTATAAGGTCGGAATACAAGGTGCTGGGATACTGCTTGGAGCTGGTTCTTTATTGACATTAATGACAATTGTCATAGTCCTAAAGAAAGGCAATAGGTCGGCACGATATTTCCTATATGCATGGATTATTTTTTTGTTTGGATTGCTGGTATATTCGTTAAAGACATTTGGATTAGTACCTGGAGGTATGTTTACCGAATACAGCATGCATATCGGTTCTGTACTCGAAGTAGTCCTTTTCTCATTTGCTCTTGGAGACAGGATAAGTATTATCAAAAAGGAAAAAGAAGATGCCCAGCGCCAGGCAATTGAAAACCTTCATAAAGCCGATAAACTCAAGGATGAGTTTCTCGCTAATACGTCCCACGAGCTAAGAACACCGCTCAACGGAATCATTGGGCTCGTCGAGGCGCTCCTGGACGGAGCATCGGGCTCACTCCCGCAAAAGGCTGTGAGCAGCCTGTCGATGATCTCGTCGAGCGGCCGCCGTTTGTCGAACCTCGTGAACGACATACTCGATTATTCGAAGTTACGACACCGTGAGATCGAGCTCCGGAAAAGGACATTCGATCTTCAGCCTGTGGCGGACGCGGTGCTGCGCTTATTCCGCCCTCTACTGGGCAAAAAAAACCTGAAACTAATCAATGCCGTTCGACCCAGGGAGTGCATCCTTTTCGCCGACGAGGATAGGGTTCAGCAAATACTGCTAAACCTGGTAGGTAACGCAATCAAGTTTACGGATGAGGGTACCGTTGTCGTTGCCGCGGTGCGTCTGGAGGATTTAGTTGAAATTTCCATCGAGGACACGGGGATAGGCATCCCTGAGAGCGCGCACGAAAGAATCTTCGAGTCCTTCGAACAGCTGGATGGTTCCATATCCCGTACTTATGGGGGAACTGGACTCGGGCTCTCACTTGCCAGACAGCTTGTACAGTTGCATGGGGGCGAGCTTCGTCTGCATTCAAAAGTCGGCGAGGGATCGAAGTTCTTTTTCACGCTCCCGGCCGGGGAACGGGGCGCGCTTTCTGAGGAGGAGCCCAATACCCTGCGGCTGGAGAGCCTGAAAGAAGACGCGTCGTTCGCGATTGAGGCCGAAGTTGCAACGGAATCCACCGCAGACCGCTATTTCAGCATCCTCGCGGGGAACAAAGAGTATGATCGTGCGCTCGTGCATGTGGTCGATGACGACATGGTGAACCTGCAGGTACTGGAGGATCATCTCTCGATTCATAATTACGACGTAGAGAAATCGATCAGCGGCGAAGACGCGCTCTATAAAATAAACAACGGCCGGATTCCTGACCTGGTTCTCCTTGACATAATGATGCCGCGTATGTCGGGATACGAGGTTGCCGCGGAACTGCGCAAGGACTTCTCCCTGTTTGACCTTCCTATCATGATGCTGACCGCGAAGAATCGTGTTGATGATATGATCGAGGGATTCATGCAAGGTGCAAATGATTAT
The DNA here is from genome assembly GCA_004297825.1 of Spirochaetota bacterium. Lineage (NCBI taxonomy): Bacteria > Pseudomonadati > Spirochaetota > Spirochaetota bacterium. The sequence goes on along the minus strand of SCSX01000053.1, from coordinate 33,193 downwards.
CTCACCAAGCCCTTTCACAAGAACGAGCTCCTCGCACGCGTTAAAACTCTGGTGACGCTTAAAACTGCTGTGAAAGAGAACAAACGTCTCTTTTCAATCGACAAGGAATTCGAGGTCGCGCGCAGGATTTTACAAACGGCGATTCCTGAGGGTGTACCCGTCCTTTCGAGCATAGACATCGCCGTGAAATACATCCCCATGGAAAGCGTGGGGGGCGATTATTACGATTTCCATATTACCGGGGAAGGAAAAATCGGGGTTTTCATATCGGACGTTTCGGGGCACGGGATAAGCGCTGCATTGATTGCAGCCATGGTAAAAATCGCGTTCAGCACCATGGACGGCATCGCCGAGATGCCCGGGAAGCTCCTGACAGAAATGAACACCATGCTTATGGGGAACCTGAGCGGGCATTTTCTTACGGCTGCCTACTTCTCCTTGGATACGGACACGCGTAAGCTTAGGTACGCGCGCGCCGGGCATGAGCCCCTGGTGATTCATCGTCGCAGAACCAACGAATTCCTCAAGTACCTTCCCCGGGGGCGCGCTATGGGAATCGTAAAGACGTGCAATCACGAGGTGATCGAACTTACTGTTGTACCCTCTGACAGGATAATATTGTACACCGACGGCATCATCGAAGCGATGAATCCGCGCGGGGATATGTTTGGAAGCCGGAGGTTTATGGAGCTCGTGATGGGGAATGTGGGCGTGTCCGCGAAGGAGCTCACCGATCTTATTCTGGGACAGCTGTTCAAGTGGACGGGGAGGAGCAGAAGCCTTGACGACGACTTCTCCCTTGTCGTCGTAGACATTAAATAAGCAACCCATGCGATATTTTAGGATTTCCGCGATATCGATAGACTGAGCGCGCTTCAAGCTCGCATATAATTTTATTATTCGAGAACGATATGAAAACTGCGATTGCGAGAAAGATATTCCACAATGTACTAGGCGATATAGTAAACGGGCACTTGGTAATAAATTATATATCTTCGGGAAAACGGTACGAGTTTGGCGACCCGGCCAAGGAGCCCTCCGGAATGATGAATATAACGGACGACAGCCTTATCTATGAAATTCTGACGCAGGGTGAATTCGCGCTGGGTATGGGATATGTGAACGGGAAATGGAAATCACCATCGATGTATCTTGTATTGCTAGTCTTCATGCTCAACGAAGAGCGCTTCCGAAGGCTTAATGCACGCTTTTCGCGTATCGATATCCGCGCCCGCCTTTTGCGAAAACGCATCAGGCGTCGAACCCAAAATACCCTGGAAAATTGCAGAAGGGAGGTGGGCGTCACCTACGGCATCGGCAATGATTTCTATGAGATGATGCTTGGCCCCTCCATGAATTATTCCTGCGCGATCTGGCCGCGCCCCGACGCGACCCTGGAAGAAGCGCAGGAGTACAAGATGAGGCTCATCACGCGAAAAGCGAAGATCGAAAAGAAGAACAGCGTGCTCGAGATTGGCTGCGGCTGGGGGACGCTCACTAACTTCATCAGCAGCACCACGGGCGCGCGTGTAAAGGGAATCGCGCTCTGCGATGAGCAGATCAGGTACTGCAAGGAAAAATATCCGCAACTCGATTTCGAGTATCTCGATTACCGTGAGATAAAAGGGACTTATGATAGCATCGTGTCGGTTGGAATGGCCGAACATGTGGGACGGCCCTACATGGATTCATTCATCAAAATCGTCGCGGATCACCTGCGGGAAGGGGGAAGGTTCGTTCTCCACACGATGATATACCACGGGGTCGACCTCTTTATGAGCGGAGGGACCGAGAAACACCTGAATTTTTCATCTGTGCTCATGCCCAATGCGGATTCGCCTACGCCCTCGCAGGTCGTGAAATCGGCGCTTCGGTCCGGGTTGCTGCGCCTCCTGCATTATGACACGTTTGGCATCCATTATACACGCACGGCGCAAGAATGGCTGAAAAATATGCAGAAGAACCGGAACGAGATACTTAAACGCTACCCGGAAAAACTTTACCGCAGCCATGAATACTCTTGGCAAATGGGTGGTGCCGCGATGGAAACTGGAACCTCTTTGGCTCAGATGGTATTCGAGAAGATGCCATATGGTTCACCCCTTTCGGATATATCTGTCTATTCCGCATGGTAAAATGAGCAGTTACCATATCCTTTATAATCCATTACAGTACAATTTTATGGATCACTTAAGCAGCGGCATTATCTATCCGGAAGGGTTGCTTGGCTATTTGACGAGGCAGAAAGCGTCCGTAGTAAACGAGCATAACTACCTGTCTTATTTAAATTTCGATTCATCTAAGGAACGTGCAAACCGAATCAATTTTTTCCCATATGAAAACTATGGTTCGTACTATATCGCCAATCAGATATGTGCGGCCGATCCGAGCAGTAGGGTAATCTTGGCCGATGGGAAGCGGCGGACTTTCAAGGAGATAATATTAAGTGAACGGTCTAAACCCGGTATCGTGTTCATCACCTGCATGAGCACAAACTTCCCCGCCGCCGCATTGGCGGCGATCGTGCTAAACAGGGTGAATATCCCGGTAGTTCTTGGTGGGGTCCACGTTTCATTGCAGCCCGACGATGTGGACACCTTCATCAGGAAATATGCGAAGAATTCTAGACTCGTAAGTACGGTAATAGGAGCTGGTGATTCAGGCACGCTTAAAAGGATCATCAATGATTGGCGTACGAATGGGCTAATGAACGTTTATATGGGTGGCAAGACAATCGAGGATGGCGTATGGGGGTGCTCGGATGTGAAGGAGCTTCCACCAATCCGTAAGAAAATGGGATTAACCTTAAATCCCATTAAACTATTGTTGGCCGGTAAAACCCGTGTAAATGTGACCACCCCGTATGTCGGATGCCCCCATTCGTGCAAGTTTTGTTCAATTGCATCCCTGCCTATGCTGCGAAGGAAATTCCATGCACGCAGTCCCAAGGACTTCGTGGAGGAGATACGCGAAGTTCAGAAAGACGGAGTAAAATTAAGGACAAGGTATTTCTTTTTCTATCCCGACAACATACTGCTGGGAGGGAAAACGTTGGACGGAATCCTGGATAATATTATCCGAAGTCGTGTAACCATGAATTTTACCACGCAGGTGTCGATAGAGATTGCGCACAACGAAGAGCTGCTTGCAAAGCTGCGCCGGGCAGGTGCATCATGCTTTTTTATAGGCTTCGAATCACTGGATATCCGTAACCTCAAGCACATTGGTAAAGGTGTCGTACCTCTAATCGAACACAGCGGCCTGGGCGTATCAGAGTATTACGCACGCGCCGTGAAAAAAATACAGGATCAGGGCATCGCGATTCTTGGAGCATTCATATTGGGTCTTCCTTTTGATCGGTTTGATTCACTTTCGGATCACACTGGAAAGGAGATAGCCGAGTTTTGCCGGTCGAATAACATCGGCCTCCAATCGACGTGCATCACCGCACTTCCGGGTTCACCGAATTACGTGGAAAGCCAGGAACGGGGAACATACTTATATGGAGAGCCCGGCTCGGTTGACTATTTCCTGTCTCTGAGCGCGACCGACCTGATGGAATCCAACATCGAATTACACAGTTTGGTTCATGGGAGTCCGCTTGTCACAGCGTATATGGCGTATGATTGTCTCGTCCAATTATATTCGAAAAGGAATTCGCGCGCCGCTTCCTACTTCATGGCCGACAAAGCATGGAAAGCGCGGACATACAGCGGATCCCTCTCGTTCTGGGAGCGCTTAATTGATACCGCCTCTACATTCGGTATCCAGCGGGCCATGGGTGCCTACGTTAGGTTTTATGATTCCTTGGTAAGGTCCCGAAGGGGATATAAGGGAATATTTGAGAGGCTCTGGGAGCAGGAGCGGGACCCGGAAATTAAAAACCAGTTTGCGGATTTTGTGAGCAGTTTCAGGGATATTTCCCAGCCATAAAATCAATGGAAGGGATCGAATCGTAAGATCATGACGCCCTTATCAGGGCCAGAATATCACTCTTTTTCATTCTGACTGCAGCTCACGTACTCGCTCGCGGTCTTCGCCGGATTCCTTCCCATCACGCCCTTGTAAAAAGTCTGGATGGTCTCCATGTCCCGTTCGATCGCGCCCGTGGGAACGACAAGCGGCCCCATTCCCCCGACCTTGCGCCGGTAATCGAGAAATCCGCACGAGATGGGAACGCCGGCCCCGTTGGCGATATGGTAGAATCCCGATTTCCAGTAGTTAACCTTGTTGCGTGTTCCCTCCGGGGCCACGATGAGAATGAGGTTTTGATTTTTCCTGAATTCCTCGATTGAAGCCTCGACGATATTGTGCGACCTGCTGCGCTCAACCGGGATACCGCCGAGCCATCGCATGATCGTACCGAAGGGCTTTTTAAAGATGCGGTCCTTGCCCATCCAGTATACCTTCACCCTGAAGGCGAACGCCAGGAGGAGGGTGATGGGCAGATCGACGTTGGAGGTGTGGGGCGCGGCGATCATGACGCAGCGCGGCGGATCGGGAATGGCGCCCTCCCGCTTCCAGCCCATTATCTTCAGGGCCAGGATTGCCGCACCCTGCATGATCTCCCTGAGAACCGGTGTGTCGAAAATGGTGAAACGCATTCGTGAGGCGATACGCATGGTCATGGCAGTGGGGTCCCCTATTTGTACTAATGTAAGACCATGTTCATTATGAATGAACACTGTTGTCAACCGTTTAATCCATCAGGGATTTCACATAACTCCGATCGGCTTTGGTCCGATATTCCATCCGGTATCGATTTATCTCTTGCATACCGGACTGGTCGTGATAGGATACTGCAAAACAGCCCACCTGGAGGAATGAAAATGCGTATCAGCCAGATCGAGCTTTTCCATGTATCGGTGCCGCTCAGGACCACCTTTTGGCCCACATGGATACCCGGCTACCCGCAGACGCATAACCGCTTCACGCTCATCAAGCTCGTCACCGACGAGGGGATCGAGGGATATTCGGCGGGCTCGGCGATGGGGCGCGAGCGTGAGGGCCTGGGAGACCTCCTGGGCGGCTACCTCATGGGCGCCGATCCCACGGATGTCGACCGGATGCAGAGCCTCCTGAAACAGGCGGGAATCCTGGGGTGGCGTAATTTCTGGATCGAGCCGGCATGCTGGGACATTATAGGCAAGAAAGCCGGCAAACCCGTGTACGAGCTCCTTGGGGGAAAGGCGCGCACCATCGACGTGTACTGTTCGACCGGGGAGATGCAGGGGCCGGAGCGGCGCGTGGATTATCTGCTGGGCATGCGGGAGCGAGGATTCAGGACCGCGAAGCTTCGCGTGAAGGGACGTACGCTCAAGGAGGATGTGTCGAACATCGAACAGATCGCGAAGAGGCTCAAGGGTGTGCTCACGCTGGGCGTGGACGCCAACCAGGGATGGCTCGTGAGCATCGTCGACAGGGTTCCGGCATGGGACCTCGCGCGCGCGAAAGAGTTCGCCGCCGCCTGCCACGCGAACGGCCTCGCCTGGCTGGAGGAGCCGCTCGATTCCCGCAATTACGACGACAGCGCGAAGCTCAAGCGCGCGTCGAAGATCAAAATATCCGGCGCCGAGCTCAACTACGGGTGGGACGAGATCAAGATAATGCTCGAAAAGGACTGCTTTCACGTGTATCAGCCCGACGCGACCTTCGCCGGGGGGATCGCGCAGGTGAAGCAGGTGATGGACGCCTGCAAAGCGCGTAAACGGGAGTACACCCCCCACACGTGGACAAACGGAATCGGATTCTACGTCAACTGGAACCTGGTATTATCGGACCCCAAAAACAACCTTCCCCTGGAGTACCCGCTCGAGGAGCCGTCGTGGATTCCCGAATTCAGGGAGGGTATTATCGCGCCCATCCTGCCCGACGCCCAGGGACGGCTCGCGCCGTTCACGAGGCCGGGCCTTGGGTTCGAGATAGACAAGTCGCTTCTCCGGAAATACGGGACCCGTTTTTTCAAGATGAACGAGACCAGGCTCAAGATCAAGGTCATCCGCGAAAAGGGGCTGCGCGAGGCGCTCGCGCTCAAGAAGCGGAAGGAGAGCCAGTGACGAAATACGCCTTGCCGTCCCGCTCGCGGATGGGATAGCGCAGGAACACGAGGAACGCGGCGAGCGAAACCGCGCCGCCGAGGACCATTATCAGCTTGAGTCCCAGTTCCGTGGGCTTCTCGATGCCGCCCGCGTACATGAGGACGGACGCGACGGCGATGGATATCCCCATGGACAGCTTCGAGAAAATGGCCTGCATCCCCACGTAGATGCCCTCGCGCCTCCGGCCTGTGAGCTTTTCGTCATGATCGATGATATCGGCGAGAATGGCGGGCTGCAGCATGATGTAGCCCGCGATGAACGCGCCCGCCAGCCCCATAACGACCTGGGTGTACGCCATGGGCGAGAGCGGGACCATGCCGGTGAGCCAGAGCAGGGGCATCGTGATACCGGTCCCCGCCAGGCAGAGCGCGAACATGGCGAACTTACCGAAGCGGCGCGAAAGCGCGTTGAACACGAAGAAGAACGCGACGTTGGCCGCGAGGAAGGGCGCCATGACGAGCGCGACCGATGAATCGGGCTCGTGCAGCACGTACTGGATCCAGAACGGGATGAGCAGGGTGAGCATGTTCAGGGACAGCCAGTAAAGCGCGGCCGCGGAGAGATAGATCACGAAGGGCCTGTTGTGAAAGGTCGTGCGCGCCCAGTCGAAGATGAGGCGCGGGGAGAATCCCTCGTCCCGCGGCGCGGTATCCGGGGAAGGCGCTTCCTTGATCGCAAACAGGGTGGGGAGGAAGGTGATGATGGTGAGGCCACCCGCGACCATGCCCATGCTCGCCCAGCCGAACGCGTCCTTCAGGGGACCCATGAAGGCGAACACCACGGTTCCCAGCATGATGAAGCCCGCCTGCATCGTCGCGATGTCGACGCGCTCTTTTCCGTCACGCGTTATCTCGGGCAGGAGCGAGAGATAGGGGTTCGCGACGATCGACCAGCATATGAAAAAAGCCTGGACCACGATGAAAATGTACACCGCGTTCAGCCAGTGCGATTCGTGCGGGAAGGGGGGCGTCCACAGGAGCAGGGTGGCGAGCGCCGCGGGCACCAGGCCGAAGGCGATGAACGGGATCCTGCGCCCCCGCCGCGAGCGGTGGTGGTCGGTCCAGTATCCCACGAGCGGCTCGGCGATGCCGTCGGTGATGCGCCCCAGGAGGAAGATCGCCGAGAAGAGCACGGCGTCTACCAGGGCCTCGTCCCGGCTGGGCACATAGAGCTTAAGGAGCCACTGCGATATCACCAGGTTCGCGAGGTTGAGCGAAACCCCCGCGAGCGCGTAGGAAATTTTTTTACCGAGCCCGAGCTCGCCCATGCTGCCCTCCGGTGTGGTGCAGGTTTGCCGCCAACTGCCGGTACTACACCGATACGGCGGGCGGGAAGTCAAATCCTATTTGGGCCGCGCGGCGCGGGCTGCGGGGTTCCCATGTTTTCTGTTTGACCGAGCCGCACGGAATCTGCATACAATGGTGTGACGCGAACGAGCGCCTGCATCCCGGGGATTACCTTCCAGGCGCGGCGGGCGGGGGCGCCGATTCGCCCCTGGTCCCGCATCCATGCCGCCAGAAGATCGCGGCATTCGGGAAAAACCGCTTAGGCAGCACGCGAGGCAGCGCATGAACGGAATTGTCACGATGGGCGAGCTCCTGGTCGACTTCCTGCCGACGGGAATGGAGAGGGGATCGATCGAATACCTCCCCATGGCCGGCGGCGCGCCGGCCAACGTCGCCGCCGGGGTGGCGAAGCTGGGCGGTTTCTCCGCGTTCATTGGCAAGGTGGGCGATGATTTTTTCGGCAGGTTTCTCGCGAGCGCGCTCGTGGAGGCCGGCGTCGATACCGGCCGCCTGCTGCTGTCGGAGACGCACAAGACCTCCCTCGCGTTCGTCTCGCTGGACGAGCAGGGCGAGCGGTCATTTCTCTTCTACCGCGATCGCGCCGCCGACATCATGTACGCCCCCGAAGAACTACCGCTGGATATGATCGGTGAGGCACTGGCATTCCACTTCGGGTCGATAAGCCTCATTGAGGAACCGGTACGGTCGGCGACGCTTGCCGGGGCGGCCGCCGCGCGCGAACGCCATGTGATGGTCTCGTACGATCCCAACCTGCGCCTGAACCTGTGGCCCGACGGCGCGACGGCGAAGGCAATGATATTCAAGGGAATGGAATTCGCAGATTTATTGAAGATATCGGAGGAGGAGCTCGTATTCATCACCGGGGAGCTTTCGGTCGAAGCGGCAGCGCGCATGGTCATGGAAACGGGGCCGTCGCTGGTGTTCGTCACCCTGGGCGCACGGGGCTGTTTCGTGCGCGGAGGCGATTTCGAATTCTACACGGACGGGTTCCAGGTCGCGCCCGTGGACACGACCGGCGCGGGGGACGCGTTTATGGCGGCGGTACTGTACAAAATACAGGCGGCGGGCGCCGCGGATACGGCATCCCTTTCAAGGGAATTTCTCGAAGAAACGGCGCGGTTCGCGAACGCGGCGGGGGCGCTCACCACGCTCAGGAAGGGCGCGATGAACGCCATGCCCGCCCTGTACGAGGTCGAAGACTTCATTAAGTGTGAGGAATGCGAATGATCTCCGAAACGTTCATTATAGAAGCGGGTGACCGCCTCCTGTTCAGGGTAAAGGCGGACGCCGCTCCGGGGGCAAGCCTCGTCACGCTGCGAAGCACGGACGACGGGGCGGTTCTCTTTGATCTCAAGGGCGTTTCCTCGACGGTATATATCCCCGTGGAATGGGACCTCTCCGCATACGCGGGCGAATCGGCGATCCTCGATGTGCGCCGGGAATCATGCTCCGTTGCCGAGTGCTGCCTTTATGGGAAGGGAGTACTTAATGACGGCGCACGGTTCTTTTGGGCCGAAAACGGCTTTCTGCGCGTAATCGGTGCCGGTTCAATACGGTCCCGCTTTGCGCGGGACCCGCATCGTCCGCTCTTTCATTTTTCCCCGGTAATGAACTGGATGAACGATCCGTGCGGGCTCATCCGGTGGCGCGGAGAATACCACATGTTTTATCAGTACCACCCCTTTTCCTCGTTCTGGGGTCCCATGCACTGGGGGCACGCGGTAAGCGGGGACCTGGTCCACTGGCGGTACCTTCCCGTCGCGCTCGCGCCCGATACCCCGGAACACGCGGACGATTTCAGCGGGATTTTCACCGGGAGCGCCGTGGACGATAACGGCGTCCTCACGCTCGTGTACACCGATCACCGGGATACGCGGTATTGTGTGGACCGCATCATGCAGTCGCAGTCGGTCGCCTCGAGCGACGACGGGATCGTGTTCAAAAAATTCGCAGATAACCCGGTGATCGCGTCGAGGCCCGACGGGTGCGCGGAGGATTTCCGTGATCCTAAGGTGTGGCGTGAAGACGGGGAGTGGCGCATGGTCCTGGGCTCGCGCATGGAGGGAAGGGGACAGGTGCTGCTGTACGGCTCGAAGGATTTGAAACACTGGGAATACGGAGGAGTGCTTTTCCGCGCGACGCGGGACGGCGTGGGAATGTACGAATGTCCCGATTTCTTCCCGCTCGGGGAAGGGCATGCCCTGCTTGCCTCCGTCGTGGAAGAGCGCGGGGGTGTGAAGGAGTTTTATACGATCCTGGTGACCGGAGCCTTCCGCGAGGGTGCGTTTGTCCCGGAACGCGAAACGCGTTTCGATTTCGGGCCCGACTTCTACGCGCCCCAGAGCTTTCTTGACGACAAGGGCAGGAGGATCGTCATCGCCTGGATGGAGAACTGGGGAAACAGTTTCCTGACGCATCCTTCGGGATGGTCGGGGGCGGCAACCCTGCCGCGTACGATTGAAACGAACTCCCGCGGCGAAATCCTGATCCGCCCCGTTGAAGAGCTTGAAGCCCTGAGAAAAACGGTGCAGCCTGCCGTGGAGATGAGCGGGAAGGCGCTGGATACCTCCCTGCTGCCGGTGCACAGTGACCTTGATCTTTTTGAGGTCATGCTGGAATTCACTCCCCTCGAAAAAGGCGCGCACTGCGGACTGGTGATCGCGGGAAAAGACGGCGGCGAGGTCGCGGTGTTCTACGATGCGGACCAATCAAGGGTCGTGATCGACAGGGGTGCGATGGTCCTGGGCGAAAAGGGCATATTCGCGGAACGCATAGACCCGGAGGAAAACGGTCTCGTGCGCCTGCACGTGTTCTGCGACCGCTCTTCGGTGGAGGTGTTCGCGGGCGGATACCGGGCCGCCGGCACCGCGCGCGTCTACTTCAAAGAGCCCGGAAGAAGGGCCGATATTTTTTCCCGGGGACGGGTTGACCTGGTACGGTGTGCGCTATGGGAGCTTGCCTCCGCATGGTAACGGGCCTCCGAAAGCGCGGATACGCATCCGCGCCTTCAATCCCGCGCTTCCTGGACTTTCCTTACGCTCATATTCATGACCCATTCGACGAGCCATGGGGTGAAACGCTTGGCGAGCCAGGTGAAATGGCCGTCGAAACCCGGGATTATCATGAACTGCTTTTTGCGAATCCCCTTGACGAGCCGCTCCGCGACCGCGTCCGGGGTCATGACCTTCGCCGCCGCGGATATCGCCTTTGTTTCTTCGGGCTTGGTGATATTCTCGGTCTTGAAGCCGGGGGTATCGGTATCGGGGGGGCAGAGCACCGATATCCCGATCTTGTATTCGGCGAGCTCGCTCTTAAGCGTCTCCGAAAGGCCGATGATGCCGAATTTGCTCGCGGCGTAATCGGCGTACCCGTACACGCCCATGAAACCGACCATGGAGGAAACGTTGACGATGTGGCCGCCGCGATCCTTCATTGAGGGCAGGAGGGCGGAGATGGTGCTCCACATTCCGTAGAGGTTGGTCCTCATCGTCTCCTCGAACTGGGTAAATGAAATGTCCTCGAAGCGGCGCGGATACGCGCGCCCTGCGTTGTTGATAAGCAGGTCCGGGGCCCCAAACGAAGAAACGGCCTTCTTCATCACCTTGCGCACCGCGCGGTCGTCCGAGACGTCGAGCTCCATGTACTCGATTTTCTGGCCGGCGCTTTTTTTACACGCCGATATCTCCGCGACCGCACTCTTGAGGCGCTCCTTCGTACGCGCGAAAATGATGATGTGCGCGCCCCGGGCAGCCAGGAGTTTCGCGGTCGAAAGACCGATACCGGCCGAGCCCCCGGTGAGATAGACGTTTTTACCGGCGAAATCTTTCATGGGTTGTCTCCGCTATTTTAACGTGAGCGATTCCAGGTCAAGGGCCTTGAGCCACTGCATGGTGCGTGTGAAGCCTTCCTTATATGAAACCCGTGGCTTCCAGCCGAGCTCTTTCTCCGCCTTACCGATCGTGAAGCGGAAGCGCGAACCCAGGTTGATCACCGTGTAGGTGGTAAGCAGCGGCCTGGTTTTTTTCTTCATGAGCTTCCAGAGCCCTTCCATCGCGATTCCCGCCGCGTAGGCGAGGAAGTAGGGGATGTGCGTGGTGATGGGTTTTACGCCGAGCGTGTCCGCGATCCCCGCACAGAACTCCTGCAGCGTGACCGATTCACCGTCATGCACGAGGTAACCGTTACCCACGGCGCGCGGGTCTTCCGAGATGAGCAGGAGAAGGTCGACGAGGTTTTCGATGTACGTGGGCCATACCAGCACGTCTTTGCGCCAGAAGATGAGGTCCCGCTTCACGATCGCGTCCGCCAGGCTGGGAACGAAGGTCAGGTCGCCCTCGCCGTACACCCAGCACGGGTATACCATCGTAACGGGGAGCCCGTGCTCCCTGTGGTAGCGCCACGAAATTTTTTCGGCCTCGATCTTCGCGTCGGGGTAGGGCTCCTTCCACGGCCGCAGCGGGAAGGTCTCGTCCATCACGGCGGACTCGTCGACCCCGAATACGTCGTTGGTGCTCATGTCGACGAAGCGGCGCACCTTCGCCTGGGCGGCGGCGCGGCAGATGTTCTCGGTCCCGCGGATCGTCACCTTTTCGAAAAGGCTCCAGGGCGCCCAATCGGTGACCACCGCGGCGCAGTGAAAGACGGTATCGATCCCCTTCAATGCCTTTTTTACGGATTCGTAGTCGCTGATATCGCCGTAAGCAATATCGACGCCCAATTTTTTCAGGGCCGCCTCTCCCGGGTCGCCGGGCAGGACGAACGCGCGCACGTGTTTTTTCTTTTTTAAATTGGCCCTTACCAGGTGACCGCCGATAAAACCTGTCGCGCCGGTGATGAGCACATTTTTCGATGCGAGTTTGCGAGTTGGCATAGCGTTATCCGGGAACGGGGATTTATGAGTACACGTAATACGCGAGATGCTTGAATATGAAGGTATCGAGCTTTTCCTTCGCTTCGTGGTAAATGCTCGAAAACATGACGCCCACCCCATAGTACTCGGGGGTGAGCCTTTCCGAGCGGATGACCATTGCCAGCGCTTCTATGTCCCGGAGATCCGGATCGAGCTTGGAGAGGTCGATGTTCACGCGGATGATGCTCGATGGCTCGAATTCCTTGGCGGAGCGGAAGTAGAACCCGCCACGGCTGATATTCACCAGGGTGCCTATGAAATCGATCGCCTCCCGGTCATCCGAGGACGATTCGATGAGGGTCTCGACGATTCTTACCGGTACCTCGATGTCCAGGCGGTACTTTTTACGGCGTGGAGCGGCTCTCCGATCGCTCTTGGCGTCCTTTTTCGCCTGGGCCTCCGCTTCCTTCTCCATCTCCAGGCGTGCGTGCTTTCGGCGCTCCGCGGCGCGGCGGTCTCCGCGGATCTTGGAGGTGTAGTTCGTGATCATCCATATGTCGAACTCCTCCTCGAACCACTGCGTCATCGCCTGTTCCATGGTGCACTGGTCTCCGAACTCCTTCTGGCGAAGCCAGAATTTCTCGATTTCTTTTTTGATTTCGGAGGAGAGCTCTTCGAATTTTATGGCATTCCTGCGCATGGGACCACCTAGCCTCTTTTTTCGCTCCATGCCTCACTATGCAATTCAATGGTAAAAAATACAATTATTTTCTTGCGGGAGTCGATATTATTAATACACTACGGTTCGCGATAATTGTTCATTCCGGCTGGTGCCCTATGATTCTCTCCCGTTTCACGCGCACAACGACGATCGTATCGGTAATCATCCTCTCCATGCTGTTTACGGGCACCGACCCGTTCCTTCCGGGGGCAGCGCACGCGCAGTACCCCTACGCGTTCGCGGGTCAGCCGGAGGCTGTCCAGAGGGTGCTGGCCCGCGAGCGGAACGCCGCGAGCGCGAAACAGGTGCTTGCGATGGCGCAGCGCATCGAGGAGACGTATGGGAACCTGTACGATAAGCTCAAGGCGGGACGGAAGCTCGTGATCTTCTTCGGCCCCGCCCACGGACGGTACGCGAACGGCTACTGGGAGGGGGAGGCGACCAACCGCATAAGCTCTACGGGACTTACCGAGGAGTACTATTCCATGCTGCTCGCGCGCGAGCTCTACGCGCTTCTCGCCGCGAATCCCATGGTGGAAATACGCACCACGGACGATTACCTAAAGGTGCTCAGGGGGAAAAGCGACAGCTACAGCAACATCTTCCTGCACGGCATAGTGCAGCGGGCATTCGATTCGAACGCGTTCATGGCGATAAGCCAGCACCTGAACAACGTGGCGCAGACCCAGAAGGCGTACGGGTACGTGAACATCCCCGGGATTCACATCACGACGGACGAGACGGGGGCCCGGTTCATCGCGAACGTGCGGTTCGCATATCGCGGATTCCTCACGCTCTATAACCGGGTCGATGCGTCGGGCTTTTCCCTCAAATACGCGCAAACCCTGAAGAAAAAGCTCATCGACCTGGGCATGAAATCGAACGGCTGGGAGAATGGGTGCGTGGGAGACGAGCGATTTACCTATTTCGTCGACTTCCCGGTTTCCCTCATTTTCGAAACGGGATTTATCTGCAATCCCGAGGAGGAATCCTTTTTGCGCAAAAGCGACAACCAGAAGAAGATAGCGCGCGCCGAGTATGAAACGCTTCTCGATACCGTGAAGGAAACCTTTGGCGTCGATATATCGGGCGCCTCGCCGGTTAAGGTGAAGGACGTGCCGGAGGCGGCGCTCACTGTCTTCAAGCTTTCGCGGATTGCCCTGTATTACGTGAAAACGTCGGAGTTCGCCAAGGCCTTCGAGGTCATGGCCGAGATGGAGAAACTGTCCGACAACCCGGTCCCGCAGCACCTGGTTCCCTTCAAGGACATTCGCACCATCATCACCCAGGCGGAGGGCTATTACCAGACGGGACGGCAGCTGATGCTCAGCGACAAGCATCGGGACGCGGGGGCATACCTGAGCCTCGCAAAGAAAACCATAAACAGCAGGGCGCTCCTGTACGCGCTCGATGTGAAGTACAACACGGAATATTCGAAGCTCATCCTGCCCGCCGCCGATGCGGACGCCGCACCGAAAATCTGCCCCTCCCCGTATTTTGCGGCCGCCTACCGGAAGATGCCCCTCACGACACCGGTGATTTTTCCCGTGGAGGAGGGCATGAGCCTTGAGGATGCGATCGTGAGGGCGCTCAATCCGGACAAGGACGCGCTGGCAAAGCTCGTGCGCTCATTCGGGCAGGTGTGGATCAACGGGGCGAAGTTCAACTTCGGGCCGGGGCTGTACGTGGTGACGCTTGGCGAGGACCTGGTCGTGACCAATGTCGAGGCCGTCGCCCAGGTGCGGATAAACCCGTGCATGTATCAGAACCACCAGTACCTGAAGAACTCGTATTTTTCCGCGGAGGAACGTGACCGTTCGCTCTGAGCACGGGGGGCGGGAAGGGAAGCCGTATAATTTTTTCGGGGATTATCTCCTGAAAAAATTCGGGTGCCGCGTGCTCAAGCTCCCCATCGACGCGCGGCTCACGTGTCCCAACCGCGACGGAACGCTGGATACCCGGGGGTGCGTATTCTGCGGAGAAGACGGATCGGCGTCCCCGACCTCCGCGGGAACGGAAGATATCCACCTCCAGATGCGGACAGCCAGGGAGAGTTTCCGCAGGGCGGGCGCCGATACGCTCTACATCGCGTATTTTCAGGCCTTCACCAACACGTATGCCCCCGTCGATGTGCTGAAAAGGCTGTACGATGCCGCGCTGGGGGAGCCCGGCGTGACGGGGCTCATGATCGCGACAAGGCCCGACTGCGTCCCCGACGAAACGCTCGATCTCATCGCGGGGTATGCGCGCGAGGGCTTCGAGCTGTGGCTGGAGCTCGGCATGCAGAGCGCGCACGACAAGAGCCTGGAGACGCTCGGCCGCAGGCACACGAATGCCGACACCGTCGATGCCGTGTCCCGCGCGGCGCTTCGGGGTATCCCGGTATGCACACATCTTATACTGGGCATCCCCGGCGAAAGCTGGAAGGATATAATGGATACGGCGGCCCTGGTTTCGTCGCTGCCCGTGCGCGGCGTGAAGCTGCACCATCTGCACGTTATACGAGGCACGCAGCTGGAAAAGGCGTTTCGGGAAGGAAAATTCAGCCCCCTGGGACTGGAAGAGTATGTCTCGTCGGCGTGCGATTTCCTTGAGAGGCTGCGGCCCGACATTATCATTCACCGGCTTATCGGCGACCGCCCGCCGGCCACGCTCGTCGCCCCGCTGTGGGCGCTTCACAAGGGGACGGTGCTCAGGGCGATAGAGGAGGAGCTCATGCGCCGGGGCAGTTTCCAGGGCATGCTCTGTTCCTGACGTGCGAATGCAGGCGATACACGCGGTCGAGAATTCGCCGCGTGCAGCAACCGTCCGCGTTTCGTACTTGCGCTGGACGCGAGCCGCGGTAGACTATGTTTCTCAGGGCGGCAAAAAAGCGACTGCCTGCCGCCCGCGGGTATGATTCAAAGAGGAAACTTCCGCAGCATGTGGTTTCCCCGCGATGAGGTTTGTTCGGAACAGCATAAATATTAATTTCAGGGTATACGACCATGGGCTTACTGCACGGATTCGAGCTGCTCACCACGAGAAAAATCGACGAGATCAACGGGGAGGCGTCGCTGTACCGGCACGTGAAGACCGGCGCCCGCCTGCTTTCGATATCCAATGACGACGACAACAAGGTGTTCGGGATAAGCTTCCGAACGCCGCCCTCCGATTCAACGGGCGTCGCGCACATCCTGGAGCACTCGGTGCTGTGCGGTTCGCGCAAGTACCCGGTCAGGGAACCTTTCGTGGAGCTCCTCAAGGGATCGCTAAAAACATTCCTGAACGCCATGACCTACCCGGACAAGACCTGCTACCCTGTCGCAAGCCAGAACACCCAGGATTTTTACAACCTGGTCGACGTGTACCTGGACGCGGTATTTTTCCCCAGGCTCACCGATCACGTATTCGAGCAGGAGGGCTGGCATATCGAGCTCGATCCCGGGAAAGAGCCCGAATTCAAAGGTGTCGTATACAACGAGATGAAAGGGGATTATTCCTCCCCGGAGAGCCTGAGCGGTTCGTTTTCCCAGTATTCCCTTTTCCCCGGGACGATCTACGGCCTCGAATCGGGGGGGGATCCCGAACATATCACGGAGCTTACCTTCGAGGGTCTACGGGGATTTCATCGCCGATATTACCATCCCTCCAATTCGTGGATATATTTCTACGGGAACGACGCGCCGGAGGCCAGGCTGCGCATACTGGCCGAATACCTCGACCAGTTCGATGCGGTCCCGGTCGATTCCGCAATCCCCCTGCAGGCTTCCCGGGAATTACGCTCCACGGTCACCCGGCCCTTCGTTGACGGCGCCGACGGTGATGGCGCCAAGGGCATAACGACTATCAACTGGCTCCTGCCGGAGGGCACCGCCCCGGCGGTCAATATCGCGATGCAGGTACTGGAATACATACTTATGGGTATGCCTGCGTCCCCGCTTCGCAAGGCGCTCCTGGATTCGGGCCTGGGGGAGGGGATCGCCGGGCAGGGGCTCAACAACGAAATCCGCCAGATGTATTTCTCGACGGGCCTCAGGAACATCGACCCGGAAAAGGCGCCGGCGATGGAAGCCCTGGTGCTCGATACCCTGGAAAAAATCGCTCATGGCGGGATCGATCCGCGGACAATTGAAGCGGGGCTCAATACCGTGGAATTCCGCTTCAGGGAGAATAACACCGGACAGATGCCGCGCGGCCTCGTGCTCATGCTGCGCGCGCTTACCACCTGGCTCTATGACGAGGACCCGTGCGCGCTGCTCGCGTTCGAGTCTCCCCTTGACGCGGTGAAAAAATCGTACGACCGCGACGGGCGATTTTTTGAATCGCTTATCGAGCGCTATTTCCTGAAAAACGCGCACCGAACGACGGTCATTCTAAAACCGGACCATTCCTATGGGGATGAGCTCCTGCGCCGCGAACGCGCGCGCGTCCAGGCGGCGCTTTCGAAACTCGGGGAGCACGCCTCCAGGGACTGTGCCGAAAATACGGCGAAACTGAAGGCGCTCCAGACCCGGCCGGACAGCCCGGAGGCCCTTGCGAAAATCCCGCGCCTCGCGCTCGCTGACCTTGACACGCGGAACAAGCAGATTCCCTCGTCCGGGTCGAACCATGGGGCCACGCGATTGCTGATGCACGATATCTTTACGAGCGGGATTCTCTACCTGGACCTGGGGCTCGATATTACCAGGCTCCCGGAACGCTTCCTGCCGTATCTGCCCCTCTACGGCAGGGCCCTTTTCGAGATGGGAACCAAAAAAGAGGATTACCTGTCGCTGTCCCAGCGGATCAGCGGGAAAACCGGCGGTATCCGCAGGGCGCTGTTTTCGTCGATGGTGGAAGGCGCGGAGAACCCGACCGGATGGATGTTCCTGCGAGGCAAGACCACCGTGGCGCGGGCGCACGAGCTCGCGGACATCCTCGCGGACATTCTCACCGTGCCCGATTTCAGCCGCAAGGACAGGTTTCTTCAGATCCTTCGCGAAGAAAAATCGCGCAATGAGGCGCGCGTGGTGCCTAACGGAACCGGGTATGTTGACCAGCGGCTTCGCTCCCGGTATACGCCCGCCGACGCCGCGATGGAAACGATGACCGGGTTGAGTTACCTGTCGTTCCTGCAGCGCCTGGACGCCTCGATTGAGCGCGAATGGGAGTCGGTGCGGGAATTGCTCGTGGAAATTCACGCTACGCTCGTCGACCGGAACAGCATCATGATGAACATAACCGCCGACTCCCGGGCCTGGGAGTCATGCCGCGAACCGGTCCACAATCTCATTGACGCGCTGCCCGCGGGATCGCCGTCACGGGCGAACTGGGAACGGAAAGTGATGCCGGAAATGGAGGCGCTCCTGATTCCCGCGCGTGTCAATTACGTGGGCGCCGCGGCAAACCTTTACCAGTTCGGATACCGTTATCACGGTTCGGTGCGCGTGATCACGCGCCTGCTCAGGACAACCATGCTCTGGGAGCGCGTTCGGGTGCAGGGCGGGGCGTATGGAGCGCTGTGCGGCTTCGACCGTCTCTCCGGGGTTTTCAGCATGCTCTCCTACCGCGACCCGAATATCAGCGCAACGTGGAGGGTGTTCGAGGAAGCTTCTCGCTTCCTGTCGACGCTCGACCTTCCGAAAGAAGAGCTGCATAAGGGCATCATCGGCGCGATCGGCGAGATTGATGCGTACCTGCTGCCCCCCGCGCAGGGATTCGTCGCCCTGGAGCGTCATCTCACGGGATCCACGGAGGAGCAGCGGCAGCGAACCCGGGATGAGGTGCTTTCCACTGAGCTGAGTGATTTCCGTGCGTTCGCGTCATCATTGGCAGAGGCATGGAAAAACCCCGTGCGCGCGGTCATGGGGTCCCAGGAAACGGTAAGCGCATCGGACGAGGGCGCCCGCGGACTCCTGAGCCCGCTTAAAATACTGTAGGACATTGAAAAATAGTCCCGGGAGGGGACCGTAAGCCGAATCCTGTTTTTGCGGCCATCCATCTTGGACGCGCGTTGCCGCGCGTCTCTTTGCGACCTACCCGCAACCTGGGGCGGGCAGCCCTCGAGCGGTTGCTTACTTGGTCTTGCACCGAATGGGGTTTGCACTGCCGCCTTCCTTGCGGAAGGCGCGGTGGGCTCTTACCCCGCCATTTCACCCTTACCCTTCTCAGGGCGGTATATTTTCTGTTGCACTTTCCGTCGCCTCGCGGCGCCCGGGCGTTACCCGGCATCCTGCCCTTTGGTGTTCGGACTTTCCTCGCTCCCCGCTTGCGCGGGGCCGCGCGGCCGCATGTTCCCCTCCCGGGATTAAGGTCACCATACTTCTTCCTCGCGCGTGAGCACAAGCACAATATGAAAAGAGGCGCATGACGGGGTTTTCCCGGGGGTGAGAAAAATCTTGATATTTGTAGAATGGAAGCTATGATGAGCTACTATATAGAAAACAGCATTTCTTCACACAAAAGACCATGCAGCACATCGACCAATGGCTCTCGACCACATTAAAATGTATCGGTGACGCGGTCATAACCACCGACAGGGATCGCCTTGTAACCTTTATGAATTACGCGGGTGAAAACCTGACGGGTTGGACCAACGAAGAGGCGCTCGGCAAAGACCTGATCAAGCTGTTCACCATCATCAACGAGGATACTCGGGCGATTATCGACGACCCCGTCGTCAAGGTGCTTTCCGACGGCAGCACGGTGGAGAACGAGAGCTCCATAATGGTAAGCCGTGAGGGGCACGATATCGCCATCAGCTTCAACGCGTCACCCGTCCAGGACGAAAACGGGAACAATACCGGTGTCGTGTTCGTGTTCAGGGATATCACCTCGAAAAAAAAGGCGGAAGACGTATCCCGGAAAACGCTGCAGAAGCTCAGGAACGCGATGAACGCCATCATCGAGGCGATGGTGTTCACGGTGGAAACAAGGGATCCGTACACGGCGGGGCACCAGAAACGGGTGGCGAACCTCGCCCGCGCGATCGCGAAGGAGCTCTGGCTCACCGATGACCAGATCGACGGCATTCGCATGGCGGGGGTGATACACGATCTGGGCAAAATATCCATACCCGCCGAAATTTTGAGCCGTCCCGGCAAACTCCTTCCCCTCGAATACGGGCTTATCAAGACGCATGCGCAGGTGGGGTACGATATATTAAAAAACATAGAATTCCCCTGGCCCGTGGCGGAAATCGTCCACCAGCACCATGAGAAGATCGACGGGTCCGGGTATCCCCAGGGGCTGCAGGGGGAGCAGATACACAAGGAGTCCCGCGTGATCGCAGTCGCCGACGTGGTCGAAGCCATGGCCTCGCACAGGCCCTACCGCGCCGCACTGGGTATCGACAAATCGCTGGAAGAGATCACCGCGAACCGGGGATCTCTCTACGACGGGGACTCGGTGGACGCGTGTGTGATACTGTTCACAAGGAAGGATTTTAAATTGTAGTCGTCATCGTAGAGACGTCCCGGCGGGACGTCTCTACGATTGCGACGCACCTGGTGGCTTCTTCGTCTTCATTTCCGGCGATCCGGATACCGTTACGCCACGTTGTCGAGAATCTTTGTTTCGCGGCCGATTTTCTCGAAACGGTCGAGCACGAAATCGAGGTGTTCGTCCTCGTGCGTGGCCATGAAACTGAGCCGGATCAACTGCATACCGACCGGTACCGCCGGGTATATCACGGGATTGGAAAAAACCCCATTATCCAGGAGCTTGCGCCAGAACCTGAATGTAAACAGCATGTCGTCGCCGTTTATGAGAATGGGGACCACCGGCGTTTCGCCGTCCTTGACATTGAAGCCGAGGTCCCTAAGCCCCGTGCGGATCTTCCGGGCGTTCGAATGCAGCTTGCGAATCCGCTCCGGTTCCGCCTGCATGATTTCCAGGGCTTTGAGCACCGCGGCAACCTGGCCGGCGGGCATGCTCGCGTTGTAGATGAGCGCCGGGGAATTGTGCTTGATGAAGTTGAGGACGTTCTTTTCGGAAGAAATGAACCCCCCCTGAGAAGCCAGGCTCTTGCTGAACGTGCCCATGATTATATCCGTGTCCGCGGTGAGTCCGAAATGGTTCGCTGTTCCGCGTCCCAGGTCCCCCAATACGCCCAGGCTGTGCGCGTCATCGCACATGATGCGTGCGTTGTATTTCCGTGCAATGCGCACGACCTCCGGAAGGTTGATGATGTCTCCATTCATGCTGAAAACACCGTCCACGACAATGAGCTTTCCTGCGTCGAGGGGAAGGCGGCTGATAACGCGCTCAAGGTCCATCATGTCATTGTGCTCGTACGTGACCAGCGTCTCGGGGCCGCACGTCGCCTTCGCGATGAGGCAGCCCTGGATAATGCTCGCGTGGTTTTCCTTGTCGGAAATGATATAATCGCCCTTCTTGATGATCCCTACGATGGCGCCCTGGTTCGTCTGGAAACCGGTGCTATAAAGAAGGGCGGCCTCTTTTCCCGTGAATTCCGCCAGTTTTTCCTCGAGCTCGAAATGTATGTCGAGACTGCCGTTCAGGAAGCGCGAGCCCGAACATCCGGAGCCGTATTTCCTGGTTGCGGCTATCGTGGCTTCCTTTACGCGCGGGTCGGTGGTAAGTCCGAGATAGTTATTGGATCCGGCCATGACCGTTTTGCGGTTGTTCATGTACACGATTGGCCCCTCGTTGCCGGTAATCGGATGAAAAAATGGATACAGCCCCATGGCTTTGACCTCGTCGGCCAGCGTAAAATCCCTGCATTTATCGAAAAGATCCATGAAAATCCTCCAGTTTAATTATTAGACTTGTTGCATGACTCCAGTCTTTACGGGCTTTTAAGGGGCGAAACTCCTCAAAAGCCCCCCGCAGGGGCTCCCCGCGAGCGCGAGACGGCAGTAGCGCAACATTTCTTTTACATATGTTCATATAAAAAAGAATATCAATGGAACTTATATGAACGGCGCATTATATAATAGTCTACACTATAAATACAATCATATTTTTATAATATATCATATAAATAATCATTAACTAACAGCGCAACAATACTATGTAATTTTGAGTGAGCATTCGTTCAGTTGTGAATGAGTGCTTACTCGTTTAGCGGGTTCCTTTTTTGAAACGCTTCTTTAAAATGAATTGTAATTCCGGGTACCGCCCATAAAATGATCCAATAATCCAGCACCACGGGAAGGAGTACTTTATGGCAATTATAGAGTGGAAAAAGGATGAATCGGCAGCAGTCGTAACGATGAACAACGGCGAAAACAGGCATAACATGGATTTCGCGGACACGATGCTGGCGACCCTGGAGGCGATCAAGTCCGATGCGACCGTAACCTCGATCGTGCTCACGTCCAGCGACGAGAAAAACTTCTGCCTGGGAATCGACGTGGAATGGCTCGGCAGGAAGATGGGGGAAAAAGATTTCAACTCCATTAAGGAATTCATGTACAAGATGAACCGCGTGTTCCAGGAGATCATGCTTTTCCCCGTACCGGTGATCGCGGCCATCAACGGGCATGCGTTCGGAAACGGCGCTATTCTCTCATGCGCGTGCGATTTCAGGTTTATGAAATCGGATCGGGGGTTTTTCTGTTTTCCGGAAGTCAACATAGGCATTCCCTTCCTTCCCGGGATGATCGAATTTGTGAAGAAGGCGATCCCCTACTATAAATTCAACGAGATGAAGCTCAGCGGCAGGCGCGTGGGCGCCGCCGAGCTCGCCGAGCACCATATCATCGAAAAGGCATCGGCGGACCGCGATGAGCTTTTAAAAGATGCGTTAGGGTTCGCGAAAACATTTGCCAAGAAAAGGGGAATATTCGGCGAGATGAAGAAGCGCCTCCATAAAAATATAATCGCGGTCATGGACGCCGAGGACAAGGTTTTTATAGAAAAGCTTTTCCTTATGATTGCCGATTGATGCTTGCTATTTTAAAGGAAATGCGCTTAATTTAGCATAGGGTGGGAGGAAGGTTTCATTCAATCGCTGTTCCGACGGGATCGGGTGCCGGGTTGAAGGCACAGTGACGATAAAAATTGATGAGGGGTAAAACGCGATGAACGATGATGTAGTGCTTACCTACCTTCAGGAAATGGAGCACCGGCTGAAGAAAGAGATCGAAATAGCCAAGCACGATATAATAGAGGAAATCGAAACCAGCCTCATGGAGGTTGGCGTATACAAGAAGGAAATCATGGACAGCATCAGGAAGAACAGCAAGGTGAAAATGATTAATTCTGTAACCAAACGAAAATAGCCTGAAATTATTTCGAGACAAACAGCGATTGGATAACCCAATCGCTTTTTTATTTGGTGCGCCCGGCACGGGCGCACCAAATAAAATGGGGGGTGCAGGGGCACCCCCCTTGGATTCTATGCGGTGACCTTTCTACTTTTTCGCAGGGGTCTTGATGAAGAGAACGGT
Organism: Spirochaetota bacterium; assembly: GCA_004297825.1. Lineage (NCBI taxonomy): Bacteria > Pseudomonadati > Spirochaetota > Spirochaetota bacterium. The sequence goes on along the minus strand of SCSX01000053.1, from coordinate 9,842 downwards.
CAGGATAAGTCCCAGGACGGCGAGCGCCGCGGTCGGGTAGAACGCGACCTGGTAGGAGCCGAACGCGTCCTTCGCCTGGCCGGAGATGATTCCGCCGATGATGGCGCCAAGGCCGTACGCGAAGAAGACGACGCCATAGTTGCGCGCGTAGTTCTTCATGCCGAAGAAGGTCGCGGTGGACGTGGGCGCGATCGCGAGCCAGCCGCCCAGCGAAAGCCAGAAGCCGCAGAACGCAATCACGTAAAGCGTGACATCGCCTTCACCCGCCAGCAGCATCATAACGGATACTACGAGCATGAGGACCAGGTTGATGATCGCAGCGCCCTTTGGGGCAAGCTTGTCGGTAAGGGTCCCGAAAAGCGGACGACCCACCGCGTTGAATATTGCGAATATACCGACGAGCATGGATCCGGTAGCGCCGTCGATCTTGATCATCTCGTTGCCGACCGACTTGGATACGCCGATCGCCATGAGGCCCGCGATGCAGCCGAACAGGTAGCACAGGAACAGGCCCCAGAAGGAGCTCGTCTTCGTCATTTCGCCTGAATCGAAGTCGATCGATGAAGCGGCGCCCGCGGGGGGATTCCAGCCGGCGGGTTTCCATCCCGCGACGGGAACGCTGAGCGGGAGCGCGAGGATGACGAGGATTATCGCAAAGGCTATGCCGAAATACAGGAAGGTCATGCCGAGTCCCACGGAGGGGATAAGTACCTGCGCCAGGTTGGCGGTAATGAGCGCCGATCCGCCGAAACCCGCGAGCATGAGGCCGACCGCAAGGCCTTTCTTGTCGGGGAACCACTTGGCGGCAATCGCGACAGGGGCGCCATACGTAAGACCCACGCCGCTGCCGGCGACCACACCATAGGTGAGGATGAGCATGTAGATGCTCTGCATCTGGACGGATACGTACGAAAGCGCCCATCCAAGGCCGACAATTACGCCTCCGATAAGGGCGAGCTTTTTGGGGCCCAGCTTTTCCATGAGCCTTCCGCCGAAAAACATCATGATGGAAAAGAAGGCGAGGAAAATCATGAAGGGTAGGTTGCCCAGGAACGCGGTAACGTCCGGCATCTTCTTGATTTCGGGAAGAAACACGCTGTAGGAATAGACGCTTCCGAGACAGAGGTACATGACAAGGCAGAGAATGACGAATATCCATCGGCCGCCTTCGGCAGCCAAACCGAAGAGTTTGTTCTCGTTCGACATTAAGGATCCTCCTAGTGAGATGTGTAAGGCTCGTGGGAGCGGATACGATTATTGCGCAATGATTTTGAACATGTCTATCAGTACACGGGGGAATTTGTCAAATTCTAACCGAAACGGATTTCCAAAAAATGGAATTTATTCTCCCGGCACGCGCGCCTCGCATGGTCATGGGGAAAGGATTCATGGAAAACGATACTGTGACGTCCGCCGCGGGTGATATCGGACCCCCGGAGCCTGCCGATTGAGCGTTCTCTCCCCGAAAAATTATTATAGCCGCAAAAATTCTGTTGACAAAAACAGACGGTACCGATAATGGTTAGGAATCCTAACGATAATGTGAGGCGGAAATGAAACGGAGCATAATTTTTATCGATGAAGAAAAATGCAACGGGTGCGGGAACTGCGTACCGGGTTGTCCCGAGGGGGCGCTGCAGATAATCGACGGCAAGGCGCGCCTGGTGAGCGACCTTTTCTGCGACGGGCTGGGGGCATGTATCGGCGAGTGCCCGGAAGGCGCGATCGTGATCGAGGAGCGCGAGGCCGAGCCCTACAACGAGCGCCTGGTCATGGAAAACATTATCAGGCAGGGCGACAACACCGTCAGGGCGCACCTGCATCACCTGAAGGAACACGGCGAGACCGGGTATTATAATGAGGCAGTGCAGTTTTTAAAGGAAAATAATTACCCGGAACCCTCCACACCGGCAGCACCGAAACCAGTAGCCGTTGCAGCGGTACATGCCCATGCCTCGCACGCGGGCGGAGGATGCCCGGGCTCGCGAACGATGGATTTCAGGGACGCGCACGCTGCGTCCCCATCTCCCCAGGCGCAGGTGGCAATGGAAACGGAGCTCAGGCAGTGGCCGGTACAGTTGCACCTGCTCAATCCGCGCGCGCCGTTTTTAAAGAACGCCGACATGGTGATCGCCGCCGACTGCGTCCCGTTCACCTATCCGAATTTCCACCAGCGCTTCCTGAAAAACAGGGTGCTCGCGATTTTCTGTCCCAAGCTCGATGACGGGATGGACGAATACGTCGAGAAACTGGCGGAGATATTCTCGACACAGGATATTTCCTCGATTACATTGGTGCACATGGAGGTTCCCTGCTGCTTCGGCGTGGAGCGCGTGGTGAGCGCCGCGCTCGCGAAGGCGGGGAAAAATATCGTCATCAAGGATTACACGATATCGATTCGCGGGGAGATCATGTAGGGGGTGCCCTCATGCATGCGAAGTGTCCGGGCGCGGGGAAAATACGCACGCCTGAGATAGCGGGGAACAAAATCTGCCCGCAGTGCGGGTGCGCGATCGAGATATTCTCGGACGAGGTCGAGTCGCGCTGTCCCGCGTGCGGCCGGGCGGTGTACAATGATCTGAAGAGCTGCATACAGTGGTGCCGGTACGCCGAGGATTGTGTGGGAAGCGAGGTTTACCGCGCGCTTAAAAGCGCCCTTGACCGCGGACGTCCCGGATCGCAGGACAGGAGAATAGCCGATGAGCCGTGACATCAGGGACGCGGATTTCAAAATAGTCGCCGCGCTGGACAAGCTGAGCCAGGTGCAGCGGATTTTACTGTGGGACGCGGCGAAGAACGAAAACCTGAGCCCCATCCAGATACAATTCATCCAGTTCATTCAGCAGTACCCGGCCGCGCTTCGCAGGGTGACCGTGCTGGCCCGGGAATTCGATCTTACCAAGGCCACCGTGAGCGACGCGGTGAGCGCGCTCGAGGCCAAGGGGCTTGTCGCGAAATCGAGGGATGATGAGGACCACAGAACGGTCACGCTTTCACTGACGTCCGCCGGGAAGCGGATCGCGGCCCGTCTTACCGGTTGGCAGGACGCGCTGTACCGGCACATCGCGGAGCTGGACGCACCGCGGAAGGAAGAACTTTCGCGCATGCTCATGGGCCTCATCAAGGCGCTCTTCGAAGACGGCGTGATTCGCGTGGCAAGAATGTGCCTTGCATGCGGCAATTTCAGGATAGACGCCTACGCCGCCTCGGCGAAACCGCATCTGTGCGGGCTCACGGGAAACGCGATCTCGGACGAGGAGTTCAGCTACGGGTGCGCGCATTATTCGGTTCCCGACCGGGCAGGGGAGGCGTGATGACGACGAATGCCGGGTCGGATGAAAAAACCCGAAAAGACTGCCGGGTACTCGCGCATTTCGTGGGCATCTACTGCGAAAACCTGCATCCCACGGACGAAAAGCAGGCGCGCATTTTCCAGGGGACCGTGGGCGCACAGGTGAACAGCTTGTCGCTGAACCTGTGCGACGACTGCGCGCGTCTGCTGGCGCACGCGGTAAGCAAGAGGATTATCTGCCCCCATGATCCCAAGCCTTCGTGCAAGAAGTGTGCGACGCACTGTTACCTGCCCGCGTACCGGGACAGGATACGCGCGGTGATGAAATTTTCAGGCATGTACATGATCAGGCATGGACGTGTGGATCTCATGTTTAAATACTTCAGTTGAACCGGGAGGAGTCAAATGGGAGAGAACACCCAGGAATCGAAACAGCGCAGGGAAACGCTCAAGGGCCTCATTCGCAAGCTTCATGCGGGGCACGGTGCGGAGGATGTCAGGGAGGAGCTCGTCCGGGTCCTGGGATCTATTCCCTACGACGACGTCGTGCACGCGGAACAGGAATTGATCGCCGAGGGGCTTCCCCGGGAAGAGGTCATCAAGCTGTGCGACGTGCATACGGCAGCGCTTAAGGGGGCCATCGACCAGTCGGGGGCCAGGATCGCGCCGGAAGGACATCCCGTACATACGTTCAAGCTGGAAAACAACGCCCTGAACGGGGAGCTACTGGGACTCGAGAAGCTCATGGAAAAAGCGGCCGGCCTTCTGCAGGGCGACACGACGACGCTCGTGCTCGAGATGCGCGACAGGATGAACAGGCTCATGGACGTGGACAAGCACTATCGCAGGAAGGAGTATCTCCTTTTCCCCTACCTTGAAAAGCACGGGATCACCGCACCTCCCACGGTAATGTGGGCCAAGCATGACGAGACGCGCGTATTTTTAAAAGAAGCGCTTTCCGCGCTGAACGGCGTGGGGGGTGATATCGTCAGGCTGCACCGCGCGCTTCCCGTGCTTAAAAAGGCATCCGATGCCGTCCAGGACATGACCGGGAAGGAGGACCAGATACTCTTCCCCATGAGCCTGGATACCCTGACCGACCCGGAATGGTATGACATCGCGCAACAGAGCCGCGATATCGGCTTCTGCCTGGTCGATCCAAAGGAGTCGTGGATCCCGGCAAACCTTGGAGAGGCGACGACGGCAAAGGAGTCGGGGGGCCGATTCAACCTTCCGACGGGATCGCTCTCGGCGATCGAGGTCGCCGCGATCCTGGACGCTCTGCCCGCCGACGTCACCTTCGTGGACAAGGACGATACCGTCCGCTACTTCTCCCAGGGAAAGGACCGCATCTTCGAGCGAAACCGCGCCGTCCTGGGACGCAAGGTGCAGCACTGCCATCCGCCCAAAAGTGTGCACATGGTGGAAAAAATACTCTCGGACTTCAGGGACGGGAAGGAATCGAGCGCGGCGTTCTGGATCACCATGAAGGAGCGATTCATCCATATCGAGTACGTTGCGCTTCGCGACACGAGCGGAGGGTACCTGGGAACCCTGGAGTTCACCCAGGACCTGACGGACAAAAAAAGTCTTACCGGCGAACAGCGCCTTCTCAGCTATTCTGAAAAACAGCGCTGAAATATTTTAATAGAGGATACCAATGGAAAGCCACGAATTTACACGCGAAGGCCTGGCAGTACGCGAACTGGTGAATTACCAGGACGGATCGGTGGTCAGCAAGACCATCATTAACAAGCAGAGCGGTACGCTCACCCTGTTCGCGTTCGACAAGGGAGAAAAGCTGAGCGAACATACCGCACCGTTCGATGCGGTGGTCCATGTCCTGGACGGCAGCGCGAAAATTACCATCGAGGGCACACCCTACACCGTGCGGGAAGGAGAGTTCATCCTCATGCCCGCGGGAAAACCGCATGCCCTGGAGGCGGTGGCGCCCTTCAAGATGATGCTGATAATGATTAAAGGCTCGTGACCAGGCGACCGTAATAAATCCCGGGCCGGGGCGAAAAAAAGACTGGCGAAAACGAGAAAAAGGAATTACTTTAATGAGTAATTCCTTTTTCTTAACACCATTCATCTCGCGGGGAGGTCCGCATGAATCTTGCCGACAGGAAAACGAGGATATACCTGGGGGGAACGCTGTTCGCCGTGCTCCTCGTCGCGGCAGCGCTTCCCGCCGTCATGAAGAAAACCTCCACGACCGAATATTGCGCGAGCTGCCATGTGATGCTTCCCCGCTACGAGGACTGGTTTTACACCGGGAAACATACAATGATACGCTGCGTCGACTGCCACCTGCCCAACGACAGTTTTCTGAACCATTACGTGTGGAAGGGACTGGACGGGATGAAGGACGTCGTCTATTTCTACACGGGGATAGTGCCCGAGATGATACATATCACGGTGCACGGCAAAAAAACAATCCAGGCGAATTGCGTGCGCTGCCACGAGGAGATGGTGTCCCGTATCAACGCCGACGCAATGCGCTGCTGGGATTGTCATCGCAGTTTTTACCACAATAGAATAAACGAATTCTAATCAACGCTCAATCTTTCGTGAAAATTCTAGTTACACGGGGGGATTACCATGAATCTGGACTGGATTAAAACCATCAACAGGAAGTACCTCATATATGGCGGTGCCGCATGCGTGGTGTTCCTGTTCTCTTTCGTGATCCTGTTCGACGGCTGTGCGCCATCCAAACCCTATCCCGTGCTTGTGGGTGGAATCCCCGACAACGAGATGCGCCCGGAGAAATGGGGAGAGGTGTACCCCCTCGAGTACAAGTCATGGCTGAAAACGAAAGAGCCCCGCGAGAAGGCGAGGAGCAGGTACAAGCGGGGATGGGACACCGACAAGATCGTGTGGGACAAGCTTTCCGAGTTCCCCTTCATGGCGCTCCTGTTCAACGGGTTCGGGTTCGGCATTGAATACAACGAGCCGCGCGGCCATTATTACATGATGATAGACCAGAGGGAAATCGACCAGTCGCGGACGAAGGCAGGCGGCGCGTGCCTGGCGTGCAAGAGCCCCTATGCGAACAAGTTCTACGAGGAAATGGGCAAGGAGCTCTTCAAGCTGAGTTACGCGGACGCGGTGGCGAAGATTCCCAAAGAGCACCAGGATATGGGGGTCTCGTGCATCGACTGCCACGACAACAGGAACATGGACCTCAAGGTGGGCCGCTGGACCGTCAAGGGCGGACTTAAAGCGCTCGGGAAGGACGAGTTCGCCCGCCAGGAAATGCGCTCGGTCGTGTGCGCGCAGTGTCACGTGACCTATTTCATTCCCAAGGACGACAAGGGCGTCTCGAGCGACGTGGTGTTTCCCTGGGCCGGCAGCACGTGGGGAAACATATCGGTGGAGAATATCATCAAGGTTCTTCTCTCCAGTCCCGCGAACCGGGAGTGGAAACAGGCGACGACCGGCTTCAAGCTGCCGTTTATCAGACACCCCGAATTCGAATTTTTCACCATGCAGAGCACGCATTTCAAGGCGGGACTCGCCTGCGCCGACTGCCACATGCCGTACAGGCGTGAAGGCGGCTTCAAGATATCCGATCACAATATCATGAGCCCCATCAAGGACGACCTGCGGGCGTGCGCCAACTGTCATCCGCAATCGAAGGACCGGCTGCGCGATTCGGTGTTCGCGATCCAGGACCGCATCGTATCGCTGCTGAACAGGGCCGGCTACGCGGCGGCGGGAACGGCCAAACTTTTTGAAATGGTCCACGCGCAGCAGGCGGCCGGCAAGGCGATCGATCAGGCCTTGTACGCGAAGGCGAAAGAATTCTACGAGGAGGCGCTGCTCAGGGGCATTTTCATAGGCGCCGAAAACTCCATAGGATTCCATAATCCGACGGAGGCCGGAAGGATACTCGGCGACGCAATCGCCTTCTCGATGCGCGCGGAGGCGCTGCTCCGGGAGGCCCTCATGCAGGCGGGGGTGCAGGTCCCCGAGGTCGTGCAGCTCGAGCTGCCGAAATATCTCAACAACAGGGGAAGTAAACACTTGAATTTCCAGCCCGGCCATGAGATCAAGGATCCGTACGGGACATCCGACAGGCTGCAGCCCGCGATATCGAAGGGGATATAAGGTAAGAATGGCGACAATATTTGAAAAATCCGCACCGGGCAGGAATTCGTTCAAAATCTCGGTGCCCGATATTCCCGGGGGAGACCCCATTCCAGGGGAGCTCCTGGGCGAGGACCCGCGCCTCCCCGACGTAAGCGAGATAGACGTGGTGCGGCACTACACCGCGCTATCGAAGATGAACTTTTCGGTGGACGGGGGCATGTACCCGCTCGGCAGCTGCACGATGAAATACAACCCCAAGATCAACGAGCGCCTCGCCATGCGGGACGGCTTCACGATGCTTCACCCGCTCGCCCCGCCAGAAATGGCCCAGGGCGCCCTGCGCCTCATGCACGATCTCGCGGGCTACCTGTGCGCGATCACCGGCATGAACCGCTTCACGCTTCAGCAGGCCGCGGGGGCGCACGGCGAGCTCACCGGCGTGATGGTGATCAAAAAGCATTTTCAAACGCGCGGGGAACGGCGCGACGTCATCCTCATTCCCGATTCCGCGCACGGCACGAATCCCGCCTCGGTCGCGATGTGCGGTTTCAAGGTGAAAGAGGTGCCGTCCACGCCCGAGGGCGACGTCGACATCGAAGCGCTCAAGGGAGTGCTGGACGAGCGCGTGGCGGCGATGATGCTCACCAGCCCCAACACGCTCGGGCTTTTCGACCGCAACATTCATGTGATTGCCGACATGCTGCACGCGCGGGGCGCGCTTTTTTACTGCGACGGGGCGAACCTGAACGCGATCATGGGACGCGCGCGCGTCGCGGACATGGGCTTCGACCTCATGCATGTAAATTTACACAAGACGTTTTCCACGCCCCACGGCGGTGGCGGGCCCGGTTCCGGACCCCTGGGCGTGGTCGCGTCCCTGGAGCAGTTTCTTCCCGTGCCGGTGGTGGAGAAGCGGGGGGACCGATACGTCCTCGACAGCGAACGCCCCCTGACGATCGGCCGGATACATTCATTTTATGGGAACTTCCTCATCCTGGTACGCGCCTTCGTCTACATCCGCATGCTGGGCGCCCAGGGCGTCAAGGGACTGAGCGACCAGGCGGTGCTGAACGCGAATTACCTCATGGCGCTGCTGAAAAAGGATTACCATCTTCCCGTCGACCGCATCTGCAAGCACGAGTTCGTGCTGAGCGACAAGGGGATGCCCAATGGGGTCACCACGAACGATATCGCGAAACGGATCCTGGACTACGGCTTTCATTCGCCCACGGTCTATTTTCCCCTGCTCATACCGGGCGCGATCATGATCGAGCCCACGGAATCCGAATGCAAGGAAACGCTCGATGACTTCGCGGTCGCGATGAAAGCAATAAAGGAAGAGGCCGAGCGGGACCCGGAGAAGGTCAAGACCGCGCCGCACACCACGCCGATACGCAGGGTCGACGCCGTGCTGGCGGCCCGCAAGCCGGTGCTGGCATGGGAAAAGTAGGGCGCTCCATCCCGCCGGAGTATGCGATCAGTATCCCGGGGGGGGAAGAGTACACCCGCATCAAGCGCGTCATTAAAGAAGAGAATCTCCACACGGTGTGCATGGAGGCGCGCTGTCCCAATATCGGCGACTGCATGTGCCGCGGGACGGCCACCTTCCTCATCATGGGTCCGACCTGTACCCGTAATTGCCGGTACTGCGCCGTCTCCACGGGCGCACCCGCACCCCCGGACCCCGACGAACCGTTACGTGTCGCGCGCGCGATTGAGAAAATGAAACTCACCTACGCCGTGATCACCTCGGTGACCCGCGACGATCTTGCGGACGGGGGTGCGGGAATCTTCGCGCGCACGGTGAGCGCCGTCAGGGAGCGAAGTCCCGGATGCCGGGTCGAGGTTCTCATCCCGGACTTCATGGGGTCGGGTGCCGATGCGCTCGACACCGTGATGCGAAGCAGGCCCGACGTCATAAATCATAATATCGAGGTGGTACGCCCCCTTTTTGGAGAGCTGCGCCCCCAGGGCGATTACCGGCACTCCCTGCGATTGATCGAGCGAGTCGCGAAATCGGGCATACCCGCGAAGTCCGGGCTCATGGTGGGATTCGGCGAAAGCAGGCTCGACGTATTTGATACGATGAGGGATCTCAGGAGCGCGGGATGCGCGATGATAACGGCAGGGCAATACCTGAGATCGCGCAGGGAGGGATATCCGGTGGGCCGCTACTACACTGCCGCGGAATTCGACGATATCCGGGCCATGGCCCAATCGCTTGGGTTCGAATCGGTGCAATGCGGCCCCCTGGTGCGCAGTTCATATCACGCCGGCGAGATGGCGGAATGCCGCGCCTGATGGCGGGTATCGTGAAGGCGCCGGGCGAGAAGCTCGTGCGCGTTCGATTTATCCTGGACGCCGGGCGCGTCACAGCGATCAAAATATCGGGGGATTTTTTCATTCATCCCGAAGACGCCGTCGAAAGCCTCGAAAATTCCCTCAATAATAC
>SCSX01000052.1 GCA_004297825.1 Spirochaetota bacterium | reverse complement strand
GGCATAATTATGTTCGGTTCCCCCATTATGCCATCGGCCAAAGGAGCGCAGGGGGCATTCTGTGCTGGGAATTCTACTGGGGGGACACCGAAAACCACCCTACAAGAGCCTCACCCACGAAAATACTCCGCCGCACCGCCTCACATTAATCATCCCACCTCCTCACGCACGCCAAACCAGGGGTGAGGTGTGCCCATTTACGCTCAGCTCCCCGGAAAATAATTCAGGCTCCCCTTAACCTCGGGGTGTCTCCCCAAAAAAGTATTGACGCGCTCCCGGATTCGGTCCGATAAACGCTTCATGCCCGAAGCAGTCCCCTGCATCCTATGCGGTTCCGCGCGGAGCCGCACACTCTTCACCAAGCCCTCCGGCGACGGCGAACCGTTCACCCTTGCGGCATGCCGCGACTGCGGGCTTCGCTTCGTCTCGCCGCGCCCCTCCCCGGACGAGATCGCGCGCTACTACGAGAAGCAGTACTTCACGACCAGGACAGCGCGGGGTTACGACAATTATTTCTCCCCCGCGGTACGGGGCGAGATCGAGCGCGTGATCGCGCTCAACCTCCGCGACGCGGGCTTCTTCCCGTTCGAGGAGTCGCTCGCGGAACGGCGCGCGCTCGACATAGGGTGCGCGGCGGGCTACTTTGTGAACTACCTGGCGGCACGGGGCTGGGACGCGTGCGGGATAGACGTGTCGGACGACTGCGTGAACTTCGCGCGCGAGAGCCTGAAGCTCGACGTGACGCGGGGCAGCTACCTGGACGCGCGCTACGACCGTGCCTTCCAGCTCGTCACGCTCTGGGCGACCATAGAGCACCTGCACCACCCCGAGCGCTTCATGGAAAAGATCCGCGCGGAACTCGCCCCCGGCGGAAGGCTCTATATCACTACCTGCCGCGAGGGCGTCCTCAACTTCAAGTCGCTCTACGGGCCCGCGTGGCGGTTCTACAACTTTCCCGAGCATCTCTACTTCTTTTCGTTCCGCACCCTGAAAAGACTGCTCGTGCGCCACGGTTTTCGCGTGCGCTCATACGCGACCTACGGCAGCGGCTTCGGCAGGGGGGGCTCCCTCCCCCGGCGGGCGGCCGATTTCCTTGCGAAGAACCTGTACATGGGCGACATGATGCTCGTCGCCGCCGAAAAAGCGAACGGGGGGTAACGGAATGATAATCGCGAAAACGATCGAGGAAACGCGCGCACACGTCCGCGAGGCGCGCGCCCGGGGAAAGCGCATCGGATTTGTGCCCACCATGGGCTACCTGCACCGGGGTCACACGAGCCTTGTCGAAGAATCCAGGCGCCGCGCGGACTTCCAGGTCATGAGCATCTTCGTGAACAGGATCCAGTTCAACGACCCGAAAGACTATCAGACCTATCCCCGGGAATTCGAGCGCGACTTCGCCATAGCACGCGAGGCGGGGGTGGACCTCGTATTCCTTCCGGACGACGAGATCATGTACCGGGACCAGCTTACCCACATCGACGTGGACCTCGTCACCGAGCAGCTCTGCGGGGCGTACCGCCCCGGGCATTTCCGCGGCGTTTTCACCGTCGTCACGAAGCTGTTCAACATCGTGCAGCCCGACGTATCGGTGTTCGGGCAAAAGGACATCCAGCAGGCGGTCAGCATCGAGAAGATGGTCTTCGACCTGAACCTGCCGGTAGAGATCGTCATCGCCCCCACCGTGCGCGAGGACGACGGTCTGGCCATGAGCTCGCGCAACAAGCACCTCGACGCGGCGCAGAGAAACGACGCCCTCGCGATAAGCCGCAGCCTCCGGAGGGCCCAGGAGCTTATCGCGGCCGGCGAGCGAAACGCCGCGGTCATACTGGGCGCAATGAGGGGGGTCGTCGATACGGGAAATCCGCAAAAGATTGACTATATTTCCATGGTGCGCTATAGTGACCTCCAGCCGATTGATACACTTACCGGGAAAAGCGTGATCGCAGTGGCCGCGTATTTCGGCCCCACGAGACTAATCGACAACATGGTCGTCAACAGGGAGTCGGGAGGATTTTCATGCGTCTATTGAGCCGGGCCGCCGTGGTTGCGCTCGTATGCTGCGCGATGCTTGTCGCGTGCGCGCGCTCCAAATCCCGCAGCCCCGAGGAGGCCTTCGAGTCGCTCAAGGGGGCATACGCCGCCGCCGATGCGGACGCGGTCGTGACGCTTCTTTCGGCATCGAGCGTGGAGAAGCTTCGGAAAATCTCCGCGCTTATCGCGGGGATGGGCGAGGACCAACAGAAGGCGCTCGCCGCGCGGCTCGATATCCCGGTGAAGCGGCTGAAAAAGCTGGGGCCCGTCGAATACATGGCCCTGCAGTTCGACCTGGGAAAAAAGCTCAACGAGGACGCGGTACGCGAAGCGGTTTCGTATAAAATCGCCGGCGTAAAAACACAGGGCGAGAGGGCGGTGATAAGGGTTGAAAACGGAATGGAGCTCGTCTTCGTCCGCGAGGATCAGGTCTGGAAATTCGAGCTGGGCGACTGGTAGAACCGCCGGCGGCGATACAACATAAGGAGAACCATAATGGTCAAGGAAAACGATTACGTAGTGGTGCACTATACAGGGACCTTCGAAGGCGGAGAGGTGTTCGATACCTCGGCAGACCGCGATCCCCTGGAATTCCAGGTGGGGGCCGGTTCGGTCATCCCCGGGTTCGAACAGGCGGTCATGGGAATGAAGCCCGAGGAGGAAAAACGCATTATCCTCCAGCCGGGCGATGCCTACGGCGAGCGCGACGAGGCCATGATGCACGCATTTCCCCTCGCCGAGGTGCGCCAGCAGTTCGAGCCGGAGGTGGGGATGACCATTGGCGTCGCCACCGACGAAGGCCAGCACATGCCCGCCCTGATCACCGAGATCACGGACACCGAGGTGAAGCTGGACCTGAATCATCCCCTGGCCGGAAAAACGCTCGTGTTCGACATCAAGCTCATCGAGATCAACGACGCGCCCAAGTACGGAAGCGGGTGCGACTCCGACAGCTGCGGCGGGGGTTGCAGCTGCTGCTGAGCAAGAAAACATGAATAAAAAGAAGGCGCGGATTCGAATCCGCGCCTTCTTTTTATTCATAATAGTTTCCGCGTCAGGCGCCCTTCGCGGAAAGAAGCAGGGTTTCCGCCTTCTTGTACTCTCCCTTGAAGATGTAGAGCATCGAAAGCCTCGAGTATTCGCGCAGGGTGGGCTTCTCCTTCATGAGGCGCTCCTCCATTTCGCGGATACGCGCATCGACGTCCCCGACCTCCTTGAGCTTGTTCTCGTAGGTGAGCCCCTTGAGATAGGCGTGGAACTTCGCGTACTGCGGGTTGGACTCGAGTGCGGTGGTCAGGTACTCGACTGCCTTCTCGTAGTGGCCCAGGTGGTAGTGGCAGAAGCCGTAATACTTGTTCACGAAGGAAATGTCGTCCGCGATATCGCGCACGTTGTCAAGGCACTGAAGGGTGCGATGGTAGTCCTTCCACTCGTAATAGATGTACGAGAGCAGGTAATTCGCCTTGAGATGCTTCCGCTCGATACGCACGACCGCACCGAAAAACTTTTCCGCCAGGGGAAGGTTCTTCAGGTTGAAATACGCCATCCCCATGTAGAAGTTCCCTTCCAGGAAATTCGCGTCGAGCGAGAGCGATTCCTTGAAGTGCTTGATCGCCGCCGCGTAGTCGCCCCGGTTGTAGTATTCCACACCCAGGTTGAGAAGCACCTTGGGGTTCCGCTTTATGGCCAGCGCGCGCATGTAGTTCGAAATCGCCCTGTCCCGGTCGCCCATGCGCGAGTATATCTCGCCGATATTGTTGTACGCCTCGATGAAATCGGGAAACAGCTCTATCGCCCGCATGTATTCCTTGAGCGCCGTCGAGTACTCGCCCTTGCATGAAAAATCGAGCGCCCGGTTATACACCCCCACTGCTTCCTTCGGCACCGCCTGTGTCCTCATACCTGCACCTCTCCCGCGATTAAGTCCTTAGATACTTATCGGAAAAAGCCATCACCGCGATTAGCGAAAGAACGGGGACCGTCAAAATTCGGGATGACCGGTTGCGCCGTCCAGGACCTCCTCGCGCCCTGAGGAGTAGTAAAGCCGGATTCGCCGGGTCGAAAACCGGTACTCGCAGAGGTCTTCGTCGACCCGGTGGTGCCACACGGACGAACCGTCGGCGCGGTCTATTTTTAGGAGGAAGTACGCCCCCTGCTCGTCGACGAAAATCATGTAGAGGAAGCCTTCATACACCACTTGCAGGAATGAGCGGCCGGGGATATCCCAGAGCGTCTCCCCGTTCTCCCGGTCGACGCACAGGAAGGTTCCCTGGGATTCGCCAGATTCGCACGCCAGGTAATACCGCGCTCCGTCCTCGATCACGGAGGTCAGGAATCCCGCGTCCTCGAGCTTCTTGATCCAGACCTTCCTGTGTACCTCCCCCTTTTCCCGGCAGGTGACGATCGATTTCTCCGGGTCCCAGGAGAGGGTTGCGTTTTGCAGATCGAAGCGTTCGGTCATTCGTGTCCCGCCGCCGGCCGCGCGAGGAGGCCCTTCAGCCGCATGCCCTGGATCACCAGGCGCACGATATCGTCGGTCCCGTGAAACGCGTTGTTGACCAGCAGGTGGTAGTGATGCGGGTCGGCGCTGTCGAATTTCACGAACGCGCGCAGGTAGTCCTCCCTGAGCTTGCTTTTTTCGGCGATGATTTTCTCGGCCTCGCGGCGCCCCATGCCCAAGATGGAAGCGATTCGGTCCGCCCGCCACTCCAGGGGGGCCACGATACGCACATGGTACCCCTTCTCCATCTCCCGCGTGATCGCCTTGCCCGCGCGCCCCACGATGATCACGTTGCCGTGCGTGGCGAGGGTGCGCACCGTTTCCGCGAGCTTGCGGTGCACCGCCACCTGGGGAGGAAACTTGCTGAAGGTCGTCTGGAGGAGGTTGGTCATCTGGTCCCGCGCGGTCGCGGTGAGGGTCTCCGCGAGTTGCGCCGACAGTCCCATGTCATGGATTACCTTTTCGAGCAGGCCGCGGTGATAGGGCAGCCACGGGGGCTCTGGACTATACTCGGCGTTCAGCACGTCCGCGAGCCGCAGCGCGGTCTCGAATCCACCGCACCCGTATTCGCGGGAAATGGTTACGAACGGGCCGAACGAGGGAAACGGCTTTTCCGCGGCATAGAGCTCGATCTTTTCGCGCTGCTGCTTCCAGTAGCTTATCTGGGAGCCTATAAGCGTTTCCATCGCCAAACCCGTATTGTTCTTCATCGTATCCACCCCCCGTACTACAGAGTTCTCTCTATTCAGGGTGTTCGCACCTGTAATGGGCTCGATGCATTCACAATGCGGCCCCGCCCATTAATCAAAGATACTATAGTCGGGACGTGATATCAAGCGGATGCGTGGTTACGAAAACCGCGCGATCTTCTGCCCCATCTTCACCTTCATGCCGGGCGCGATGTCCTCGAACTTCACCGCCCCCGCGGGGAAGAGCAGTATGACGGTGGACCCCAGGTGAAAGGCACCCAGCTCCGCGCCCTTTTCGATCGCGGGGCCGTCGCCCTCGGGGAAGCGCGTCTCCCGCGCGCGCCTTAATGTCCTGTTCGTGCATTCCTCCGCGTACGCGAGCGTGATGCGTCCCACGTTCATCGCGCCGATCTTGCAGACCGCGACCATGCCGCGCTCCGTTTTAATATGGCTGATAAGACGCTCGTTGATCGAGAAGAGCCCGGGCAATCCCTTCACCATGTATTCCTGCACGGTGTAGAGCCTCCCCGGTATCGCGTGGTAGCCGGCGATCCTTCCGCTCACGGGGGAATGGATGCGGTGATAATCCCCGGGGGCCAGGTAGAGGGTCATAAACAATCCATTCAGATAATGCCGGTGCATGTCGGAAGGCACCAGGTCCGCGAGCGAGTAGTCCACGCCCTTCGCCTGGAGAATGCGCGCTTCATCGATCGCGCCGTACATGTCGACGCGCGCGTCCACGGGGGACACCACCGCGTTCTTCGCGGGGTCGGCGACGCGCGCTCCCTCCGCGAGCTCCCTGGTGAAAAACGCGTCCAGGGTGCGAAAGCGGGACCCGGGCCGGATCTCGCCGGTGAGCACGCCGTACTTCCGCGCGTACCAGTCGATTATCGGCGAGAGCGCCCATGACGGGAGGGGTATCCGCGCCGCGCACCCGAACAGGCGCGAGAGAAGCCCGGTGGGCGTAATCCTGAAAAGAAAAATCGCGAGCGATCGCGAACGGCTCATCGGCGGCACCTCGTCACTGCGCACTCTGGAAACATGCGCATGAGTTTCCCCGCGCGCCCTCCCGTTGTAAAGGCCTTTTTGGGGCCGGGGGGTCCGATTTTTTCTCTTGCCAAATCGGCCCCCCCGGTTTTTCTTTAATGACACACACCGAACGGGGCGACGCGCATGATACTTGAGCAGATTGAAGTGACCGGGATGGCAGTCTACTGCTACCTGGTGGGCGATGAGAAAACGGGAAAGGGCGCGCTCATCGATCCCGCGGGGGACCTGGATCTGGTATTCAAGTTCGTCGAACGCCACGGGCTCAAGATCGAGTACGTCATCAACACCCACGGCCACTGGGACCACACCTCGGGCAACGACGAGTGCGTGCGCCTCACCGGGGCGCAGATACTCATTCACGAGGAGGACGCGGGCCAGCTCGGCAGGCTCACCTCGCGCATCCTTTCAAGGACGCTCGGCGGCAAGGGCTCGCCCAAGCCGGAGCGGCTGCTGCACGACGGCGACACCATCGCGATCGGGACGCTCGTCATGACGGTCGTGCACACACCGGGGCACACACCGGGCGGCATCTGCCTGTTGTGCGAAGACAACATCTTCACCGGCGATACCCTCTTCACCGAGGGCATGGGCCGCACCGATCTTCCCGGCGGCTCCTACGGGCAGATCATGGAATCGATACGCACCCGGATTCTCACCCTCCCCGACGATACGAAGATCTGGCCCGGGCACAACTATGGGCGCTTCCCCGTATCCACGGTGAAGGAGCAGAAAGGCTATTACCTGTAATGAGAAAGGTCCATTCATGAAAAACGCAATCCCGACCGCCCTGCTTGGCGCGGCCCTCCTCCTTGGCGCGGGCGCCACGGCGCGCCCCGCATTCTCCGGGGAGCGCTTCGCCCCCTGGGACGCGGACGTCCGCACGGGCGACGAGTCGATTTTCCATGAGAACGCACCGCATTCGCACGAATCCGCCGTGTACAACGGGGCCCAGGGCGCGGGCTTTTTTCTCATTCGCTTCTTCCAGGTCGTGATCTCCTCCCAGGACGGACCCAACTGCCGCTACCGCCCGACCTGCAGCGCCTACGGGCGCGCGGCGGTCGAGCGCCACGGTCTCGCGCTGGGAATGTTCCTGGCGGGCGACCGCCTCCTGCGCTGCAATCCCTACAACCCGCCGGTAAGCGATCCTGTTCCGGCGGAGATACTCGGCAAGTAATACATGACGTGCTCTCTTGCTTTCCGCGTTCCCGTGATCGCGCTTGCGCTCGCCCTGCTCGCATCCCCCGCGCACGCCGGCGATTTCGCAACGGACCAGAAGGCGTTCATCCGGAACCTCTTCGAACGCCGGGATTATTTCAGCGCCATCGCCGAGACCAGGCGCCTCCTCGTGTACGAGCCGGGAAGCGCCCGCGCGGGCGAGATGCGCTATTTCATCGAGGCGAATTATTTCCTGGGGGGCCAGCGGCGCACCGTGATCGCGCACCTGGAACACAATACCGTTATGCGCGATCCATTGTCGCTCCTCCTCCTCTCGCGCGCTTTTTTCGCGGAGCGCAGGTACGCCGAGTGCGCGGGGACGCTCGACGAGCTTTCGCGCCTCCCCGCGGACGACGACGTGCGCATGGAGATCGCCCTGCGCCGCGCCGAGCTCTCCCTCACCCTGAACCGGTTCGACGAGGCGCTCGCCGTCGCGAACGAATCCCGCGCGGCGATCCCCCGGCCCAATCCCCTTGACGCGCTCGCGCGCGAGCTCGAGGCCGCCGCGCCGGACCGCCGCTCCCCCGCGCTCGCGGCGCTTTTTTCCGCGGCCCTCCCGGGGGCCGGGCAGGTCTACGCGGGAAGACCCCTTGACGCGCTGGTGAGCATGATCGCGGTCGCGGCCCTGTCGCTGGGCGCATGGCGCGCGGGGGCCGCGGGCGAACGGGGCGCCGCCGTCACCCTGGGCGTGTTCACGGGGCTCGTCTACGCAGGAAACGTGTACGGCGCCTGGAACGCGGCGCGCGACCGCACCGCCCGCGCCGAGGCCGCGCTCGCGTCGGGGATCATCTCCCGCCATGTGCCGGCGTACGATCCGCTGGGGCGCATGGACTACAAAACGGTGTTCGAATAACATGGGGGGCGCTTTCGCATATACCCTGAACACGCGCGCCTCGCTGGTGCTCCGGGCGGTGCTCGTCCTCGCGCTGTCCGCGGTGGCGCGCGGCGCCGCCGCGGACGAGGCCCGCGTCGCCGCCCTCGCGCGCGCCCATTATGATGCCGGAGAATACTACAATACGGTCACCGAATGCATGCGGCTCGTCGCGCTCTACCCCGGGAGCGCAGGCGCCCCGGACGCGCTGCTCCTCATGGGAGAGGCGTATTACCGCGGGGGAAACTATTACTCGGCCACCCTCACGATGATGAGCTGCTACGATACCTACCGGGACAGGGAGCAGGGGGAGAGGGCGCTGCTCTACCTCGCCTACATGCGCCTGCAGACGGGATCTCCCTATTTCGCGACGCGCACCCTGCAGGAATATCAGCATATCTACCGCGAGGGGGCGTACCGCGAGCTTGCCGCGCTCGACCTCTGCTACGCGGCGGCACTCGACTACGACGGGCGCGGCACCCTCAAGGCGCTCGACGACTACGGCGCCTCCTGGCCCGACGGGAAATACGCGCAGAAGGCTCAGGATCTCCGCGCCCTCGTCCTCGAGGAGATCAATCGGCCCCGCAAGAGCCTCGCGGTCTCGGTAGTGGGATCGCTCCTCATGCCGGGATTCGGGCATTTCTACACGGGCAACTACCTCACCGGCGCATTCTCCCTGCTCTGCAACGCGGGCCTTATCTACCTAATATATGACGCCTACCGTGACGATAATAGGTTCAGGATGGCCGTCTTCGGGCTCGCGGAGTTTTCGTTCTACCAATACTCGGTGATCTCGGCGATAAACAACGTGTACCAGTACAACAGCAGGGAGCCCTATTACCGGACCGTGCGGCTGTCCATGCAGGAGCATTTTTAGATGGAAGATTTCGATCCCATAGAAAAGATGAACGCCTCGGTGAGCACGCTCGAGCAGAGCCGGTACATCAACATGGACAAGCTCCTGAAAGAGCGCGATCTTGCCGCTGTCGCCGACATCCTTCTCGAGGACACCTTCCGCGAGACCGACATCTTCCGCAAGGACCTGGTCGACCGCTTCCTGGACTTCGCGCTCTTCAAGGTCCAGTCGGGCGAGCCCTACATATTGAGCATGGCCTACCCATCCAAGCGCATGATGGACAAGATCCTGGAGGCCCGCGTGATCACGCTCATGAACGAGCACCTCTACCCGGAAATCGTGCTGCGGCTCCTCAAGTACTTCACGCGCAACCTGCACGACTCGGATACCAATCTCTATCTTGCCGCGCTCATCGAGTCGGACGCGATCATCCAGTCCATCTACGACACGTTTCTATTGTTCAAGAAGGATATCTTTAACACGAATCCCGACCGCCGGTGCGTGAACGTGAAGCGGGTGCAGCAGGTGTCCCCGCGTACCGACAACAAGTCGGCCTCCCCGCTGGACGCGGCGGCCCGCTTCAAGTATGTCCTGGAATTCATGGCGCTTAAGAAAAATGTAAGTCACATCTACCGGGCCGAAAACCTCGCGCTTGCCGGCGCTGCCTGACGTCGGAACAAGCAGGTCAGAGCCCGTACCTGGGTATACGCTCGACCACCTCGTCGTCCCGCAGGTCGGTTTCGCGCACGGAGATGTTCTCGTAGCGTTTCGAGTCGGGGAACAGGTCCACGGTATTAAGCTCCGGCGCGTAATTCTTGATGAGCCAGTACATCACGTCCTGCATGTCGGCGGGGCTGGAATCCACGACCGTGTACTTGTAGAGGAGCGGGCGCCCCTCCAGCCTCCGGCGCAGTGCATCGCGCTTGGGAAGGTGCGGGTCCATCAGGTATTTGAGGCCCATCCGCAGGCCGTCACGCCAGCACCCGTATACCAGGAGGAACAGGGGGTCGTTCCCGGGACGCTCCTCGTAGAGACTGAGTATGCCGGCGAGCTCGGGCAGTACCTTCATCGCGTCGTACTTGTCGTACCGGTAGAGCTTAGACCATGCGATGGTATAGTATACCTCCCTGCCGCGTTCGGATTTCTTCATGATGCGCCCTGCTGCCCCCTCTTGTTTTTCAGCTCGTCGATAAGCACGTCCAGGGTCGAGAGCAGCATGCCTGCCCTTTTCTCGACGTCCGTCTCCATGAACACCTCGAAGCGCCGCGGCAGCCTCAGGATGAAATAGTTCGATATGAAATCCGTAAGCTGGTGCAGGTTCACCAGGAAGTTCAGGAGGTGGATGAGCTTATCGGACTCGTCCACGTTAATGAGAAATATCAGCTCCTGGGCCTTCTTGCGCAGCTCCTCGCGTACGCGCTCGAGCTGCGCGCCGCCCTCTTCCGGAACGGGTTTCACGATTGCGGAGAAAACCCCCGCCAGTTTCACGATGCGTGCGCGGCTTACGCCCTTGACCGTGATCTCGGCGGTCTCACCCTCGCCCTTCACATCGAGTACTTCCGCGATGGTCGCAAGCCGCGCACGAAAGGGCAGGAAGTCCCGGAGGCCGCGCACCGGCAGGGCGCAAATCTTTTCGCCCTGCTTGAGACGCGCGGCCGACTTCGATCGCACCGGGAACGCGAGGTTACAGTGCGGAAACACGACCTTCCGGTACAGATACACCAGCGGCAGCCTGATCGAGTCCATAGTGTGTGTTATTATCCCCCGCGCGGCGGATGCGCATTTCTATGTCGGACGCGGGCCCAGGCCGCGACCTGCGCGCATTATAGGCGCCAGTAGTAAAAAAATAATTGTATTATTTGTCAATATGTATATATTCTTAAGGGAGTTTTTTCGCCCGGACCGGATTTCGAAGCGGGCGTATCACGGTGATCGAGGGGCCTTATGGATAACAAGAGACAGCATTCCCGCGTGGCCAAGCGCGTTAAGTCCGAGGTGCATTCCCCGGAAGGCATGACATTCAGCAAGGCCGTTGACCTGAGCAAGGGCGGCATCTTCATCTCGACGCCCGATCCCCTCAAACCCGGTTCGAACGTCGAGCTTGTCGTGCACATTCCCGGCGAGGAGCCCGTCACCATAAAGGGGACGATCAAGTGGACTCGCGACGACGAGACCTCGACGCTCAAGGCGGGAATGGGCATCGAGTTTTCGGATCTAAGCGAGAAGGAATCCGAGGCATTAAAAAAAGTATTGTAAGGTTTACAGTCCGGGCCTCGCGATAAGAAGGCCCGCGCCCACCAGGCTCACGGAATGGGAGATTTGCGTCCTTCGCCTGCATTCCGCGAGCAGGCGATCGCGCCCGGCCTCCACGCGCGCGATTTCGTTTTTAGTCCTTGTGAGCGCCCCGCGCATGTCCCTGTTGAACCATTTCCCCTGGCATTCCTGCCGTTCTAGCTGCTCTTTAAGCTCGCGCATCCTGAGATCCGCACTTTCGCGGATCTTCTGTATTTCGGGATCGATGGTGAGGTCGATGGTCTCCATCATGTCCGCGATCCTTTCCCGCGTTTTCACCGCGAGCCTCGCGCGCGCCGCCGCAAAGAGCGCGTCCGCGTCGCGGTTCGCGCGATCGAGCAGCCGCGCGTCCGCGCCGTCCCCGCCCTGTATCCCCTCCTGGTGGATCGACTGGCGTTCGAGCTCCCCGATCTCGTGATCAGGCGTCCCGCCCGACGGATCCACAACCACGGGTACGAGCGCACGCGTGATCTCGCGCCCGCTAAAGGCGACCAGGTAATAGAAAACCACCCCATCGAAATTCCGCGCGCGGCAGATGCGCTTTATCCCGCACCGACCGCCGAATCCCGGCGACGTGACGTGGCCGAACAGGTGCTCAATGAGCGGGTGGCCGAACGCCAGGAATTCGAGCGATTCGTCCTCGAGCGCGATCCTGCTGTCGAAGGTCCCCATGCGCCCGCGCTCCGTATCGCCGCCGGGAAGCTTTTTGACCGGGTAAAGACCCGTCCTGGCGCGCGCGCTCCCGAGGAACGTGGCCGCGTACTCGTCGGCGGCCGCGAGCCTGTTCATGAGGCTCTCCACCCGGCGGTGGGAGAACTGCCGCTCCTTCATGGTGATGGCGTAGTACTCGTCGTAGTTGAAGTCCATGGCGCGCGTGACGGTGAGCTCCGAAAGCTTTTCATAGCTCTTGCGCGCGGTCTGGATGCTCCGGTCAATCTCCTCCATGAGCGCGCGGCGCGACCTCCGGCCCGAGGCCATCTCCATGAAGAGCTTGTTGAGGCTCACCTCGTCCTCGATCTGTCCCAGGAGCACGTCGGGCATGCCGATCGATTCCTCGAAGAGCTGGAGCTTGCGCGCAAGGACCTCGAGCACCCGCTCCGCCACGGTGTCCCTGGTCGAAAAATTGTAGATGTACACGTCGTGCGGCTGGCCGAAGCGGTGCACCCTGCCTATGCGCTGTTCCACTTTCAGGGGCGACCACGGCAGGTCGTAGTTGATGAGGATGTTGCAGAACTGCATGTTGCGACCCTCTCCCCCCGCCTCGGTGGAGATGAGGACCTGCGCGCGCTCCTTGAAGATCTTGAGCGCTTCCTCCTTCTCGTCGCGGTTCATCGAGCCGTTGAAGAGCACTATGTCGAATCCGGCGAGGAGATCTTTTAGATAATCCTGCGTCGTGCGGAACTGGGTGAAGATGATAAACTTCCCGTGACCCTCCCGCGAAAGTGTTTTCAGGAGGACCCGGAGCTTCTCGCCCTTCTTGTTCCTGGTTATCGCGCTCCCCAGCCCTATAAGCGCGTCAAGCGTACCTATCTCCTGGCCCATCTCCTCCATGGTCTTGCCAATGCTCGCCACCAGTCCCCCGTCCAGGTCTTCCGGATCGTCGATATCGGGAAGCTCGACTTCGCCCGGTGCGGGGACCGGGCGTCCCTCCTCCAGCCGCGCGAGTTTTCCGGCAAGGTTCGCCCTTCTGTTCGACAGCGCACGGCAGAGCGCGTGCGATGACGAGTCCAGGAGCTTCTGGAACACGGTCATCACGAAACCCACCGCGCGGTTCTCGGTCTGGATGGCGCGGTTGAACTCCTCGGCCACGTAGCGCGTGGTGGCGTCGTACAGCGCGCGCTCGTCCGGGAACAGGTCGAAGCGTACGGTCCGTGCGAAGCGCTTCGTGAATCCGCCCACCTCTTTTTTCGTGCGGCGGATCATGACCTCGGACAACCGCTCGCGCAAACCGGAGAGATCGCTGCCCTCGATGCAGTACTTCGAATAAAAGCTCTGGAAGGGCCCCAGGAGATTCTTGTCGAGGAGGCGCACCAGGTAGTAAAGCTCCTCGATCTTGCCCCGGAAGGGGGTCGCGGTGAGGAGCAGGAGGGCGCGCGCGTTTTCCGCGAGCACCTCGGCGACGTTGTAGGCGAGGGTGCTCTTGAGCGAATCGCGGCGCAGCCGGTGCGCCTCGTCGAAGATGATGGCGTCCCAGCGCGCCCGCTTGAGCGCGTCCCTGAACGAGGCGTTCTTGATGAAATCGAGCGAGCAGATCGCCTTGTCAATGCGTCCCCAGGGCGCCGCGGGCTTCTCGCCCCTGCGTTCCCGCCGGAAGCTCTTCCGATCGAGCACCGTGAAGCGCTCGTTGAACTTGCTTTCCATTTCGTGCTGCCACTGTAAGAGGAGCGAGGCCGGGGTTACGATGAGTATCCTTTTATATCCGTACCGGTAGACCAGCTCCTTGATGACAAGCCCCGCCTCGATGGTCTTGCCCAGGCCCACCTCGTCGGCGATAAGGAAGCGCTGGTTGAGGGCGTTCACGATCCGGTGCGTGCTCTCTACCTGGTGTGCGAGGATGCGCGTGCGCGAATTCGAGAGCGAGAGTATCTTGTTGTGCGCATGGGCGAGCATGAGGGCGTAGGCTTCGGCGCGCAATTCGAACCGGGGGTCGAAAAAAGGCTCCCGCTCGTTGAAGAGCGCGCGGATCTCTTCCTCGCCCTCAATGCGCGGGTCGGTATCGGCCGGGACGGGCGCCGCGCCGAAGAGATCGTCCTGGAGGTATGCGAAATCGGTCTTCATGGTTCGTTCGTGCGAGCTCCAATTCCCGGCGCTGCGGCCGCCGGGGCAATCCACACCGCCCGGGCGCAGGGTCCTGAATTGCGTCGCGGTGCGGATCGGCGTGTCGGCGGTAATCGGAATTCTGCCCGGGAATGAGATAAGGCGACATAATATTCACTCCAGATGAAATTACAAGATTTTTTTTCGCGGGGACGTGCGGGGCCAGGGTGATTTAAATCCCGGGGGGTTAAAAACCGTCAATTATTTTCATCTCTCAACCGTATTCATTCCAGACGCTCCACTCTTTTTCGGAGAATACGGAATGCTGCGAACGAGCATCAATATGAGAATCGCCGTCTTCATTAAGATAGGCTTCGCCGCCGCCCGGCTTGGTAAAACCCACCGTGAGGTCGTGGTTATGCTTCTAGCGCGAATCAGGGAGGATATAGAGCACTTTCCGGGAGGCTTCACCCTGGTAAGGTATCAGCCGCGTGATCCCCTGAAGCTCTGGCATTGCTTTCCGATTACCTTCAGGAAGAATGAGAATGAGCTTGTTTCGGACTTTCGCAGGCTGGGGAGGTTTTCCGTCTCCTCCCTGGTGGCGATCGCGACGGAGCGATATCTTGAGGAATTGCTTCAAGATGGGACGATCAGACATAACTATGTCGAATTTCCACATTACGCCATCGGCAAAAGAATAGAAAATGGCATACTATGCTGGGAATTATACTGGGGAGACCCCGACGACACTCCGAAAGGAAGAATCCAACGCCGCACCTCATCCCACTAGCATCACCGACACACACACACCATTCTTCCGGGAGAACAATATGCTCTTTCGCTCCCCTTTTCACGAAAAATCATCCGCACCCCGGCCGGAAACAAATATGAGTTTACGCCGCGATACGATTCTGGTAGCGTTCGACCGGGAATTCGGGCCCGGCAAACATCTCCCCGGTGCAAATCCCGAAACAGGGGAGCCGGCTGTATCGGACCCCTGTCGTCGCAAAGGGACGAATGACCACGGGCTCACGGGGGACACCATGACGAAACCGGCGCGCGCTGCCGCGGAGATCGAAAAGGTAAGGGAAAGCATAATAGAGAGCGCGGTCGGGCTCATCGCCGCGGGCGGTTTCGCGGGAATGACCATGCGCAGGCTCGCGGTGAAGATGGAGATGTCCGCGACAAACCTGTATAACTATTTCCGGAGCAAGGACGAGATATACATCACGATACTCATCCGCGGCTTCAGGGACCTGTACGACCGACTCCATCGCGCCCGCGATCGTGCCCGCGATCCCGTGGAACAGGCGAAGGCCGTGGTATCCGAATATCTCTCGTTCGGCATCGACAATTTCAACTACTACGACATCATGTTCTCCCCGTCGCTTCCGAAATATAACGACTACATGGGCACGCCCTACGAGGCGC
>SCSX01000051.1 GCA_004297825.1 Spirochaetota bacterium | reverse complement strand
CCGGCGACATCGTCGCGGATATCGGTGCGGGGACCGGCTACTTCACCATTCCCGCGGCCGGGATCGTCGGCCCGCGCGGGCGCGTGTACGCCCTGGACATATCCCCCGAGATGCTGAAATCCGTCCGCGCCGCCGCCGATGCGGCGGGCCTCGCGTGCGTCGAGACGGCGCTCTCCACCGAGTACGATCCGGGGCTCGGGGAGTCCGTCGCGAATTTCGCGCTCCTATCGACCGTGGTGCACGAGGTGGACAATCACGTCCGCCTGCTGCGCGCCGCGTACCGGCTCCTGGAGCCCGGGGGCACGCTGCTCATCATCGAGTGGAGAAATGTCCCCATGGAGATGGGCCCGCCGCCGCACGAGCGTATAGCGCCGGAGGACGCCGCGCGCATGGCGGGGAAAGCCGGCTTCGTCCGCGTGCTCGCCGCGCTTCTCAACGAGTACTTCTACACGGTGCGGGCGATACGGCCGGGACGCGACACGGTCGATCCCGGGGGGCGTCCCTGAAATGCCGAGGCCAAAATGCTGCAGAACCATAGGCTGCGTGCCGAACGCGAATTATTTCAGCCCCGGGGGCGTTTCGCCCGCCGCCCTCGAGGAGATCGTGCTCACCCTTGACGAGTTTGAGGCGGTGCGCCTGGCCTGCCACGAGGCCCTCTACCAGGAGGAGGCCGCGGCCCGTATGGGCGTGTCGCGCCAGACGTTTGGAAGGATCATGGAATCGGCCCAGCGAAAGATCGCGGACGTGCTGGTGAACGGCAAGGCGCTTCGCATCGGGGGCGGGGACGTCGTCGTCGGGGAGCCCGGCCGCCCCTCGTGCCCCCGGTGCAGCGGGGGACGGACGGGCGGCGCACACGGGGCGGGATGTCCCCGTTGCGCGAAATTGAACAGGAACAAAACTTGATCCGCAGGAGGATTCAATGAAAATAGCATTGCCAACTCACGAAAACATGGTGGACGGGCATTTCGGCCACTGCGAGTATTTTACGGTCTTCACGGTGGGCGAGGACCGGAGCATCGTGTCCCGGGAAAATATCACGCCGCCCCCCGGCTGTGGGTGCAAGTCGGACATCGTGCACACGCTTGCCGATATGGGGGTGACCCTGATGCTCGCCGGCAACATGGGACAGGGCGCTGTGAATAAGCTGGGGAGCCGGGGGATCAGGGTGCTGCGCGGGTGCGCGGGCGACGTGCAAACGGTCACCGAGCAATGGATCGCGGGATCGCTCACGGATTCCGGCGTGTCCTGCGCGGAGCACGGCCACGGGCACGAGTGCCACGAGGGGTAGGAACGTCATGGGAGATAAACTTCGCATCGTAATAATAGGCGGCGTGGCGGGCGGCGCGTCCGCAGCCGCGCGGGCGCGGCGGCTTTCCGAGGACGCCGCGATCACCATCATAGAGAAGGGACCGTACGTGAGTTTCGCGAACTGCGGCCTCCCCTACCATATCGGGGGCGTCATTCCGGACAGGGCGCACCTGCTCATCCAGACGCCCCGCTCCCTGAAAGACCGGTTCAACATCACCGTGCGCACCGGGACCGAGGCCGTCGCCATCGACCGGGCCGCGCACACGGTTACGCTCGCGGACGCCGCAGGGGGCGGGAATGAGACCATACCCTACGACAGGCTCATCCTTTCGCCGGGTGCGGATGCGTTCAGGCCGCCCATGCCGGGCGTCGACCTCCCGTCGGTGTTCACGCTCCAGACCATCCCCGACATGGACGCGGTGCTTTCCTTCATCGCGCGCGAGGGCGTGCGCAGCGCGACGATAATCGGCGGCGGGTTTATCGGGCTCGAGGCCGCGGAGAACCTGGCCCTCCGGGGGATCGCCGTGAGCATCGTGGAGGCCGACAGCCAGGTCATGCCGCCGCTCGACCCGGAGATGGCGGAGCTGCTTCACCAGCACCTGGCGGTCAAGGGCATCGCGCTGCACCTGGGGCGCAAGGCCGCCGGAATTACGCATAACGGAAAATTGGCGGTAATCTCGTTCGAGGACGGGGGTACGCTCGAATCCGGGATGGTCATTCTTTCCATTGGGGTGCGTCCCCGTACGAAGCTCGCGCGGGACGCGGGACTCGCGATCGGCGCAACGGGCGGCATCGCCGTCGACGAGGGAATGCGCACCTCGGACCCCGAAATCTACGCAATCGGCGACGCGATCGAGGTCGTGAACCCCGTGACGGGCCTTCCCGGTTACGTCCCGCTCGCCGGTCCCGCGAACCGGCAGGGCCGTATCGCCGCCGACCGCATCTTCGGACGCGACTCGAAGTACCGCGGCACCCTGGGCACCTCCATATGCAAGGTGTTCGACCTGGCCGCTGGTGGTACGGGAGCGTCCGAAAAACTGCTCAGGAAAGCCGGCCGTGATTTCAGGAAAATATACATTCATGCGGGAAACCACGCGAGCTATTATCCCGGGGCCTTCCCGGTGGCCCTCAAGCTCATGTTCGATCCCGCGACGGGAACGATCCTCGGGGCGCAGGCGGTCGGGACGGAGGGCGTCGACAAGCGTATCGACGTCCTTGCCACGGCCATGAGCGCGGGCCTCACGGTGTACGACCTGGAGCACCTTGAACTGTCGTACGCGCCGCCCTTCGGCTCCGCGAAGGACCCCGTGAACATGGCGGGTTTTACCGCGGCCAATTTGCTCCGTGGCGACCACCGCGCGATCCAGCCGGAAGATCTCCACGACCTTGACCCGGCGCGCGACGTGCTTCTCGACGTGCGCACCGTCGATGAATTCAAGGCGGATAATATCGACGGGTCGATAAACATACCGGTGAACGAACTGCGCGCCCGGATGGGCGAGCTCCCGCGCGGCGGCAGGATTATCGCCTACTGCGCCGTGGGGCTGCGGGGCTATGTCGCCCAACGGATGCTCTCACTTTCGGGCTTCGACGCGGTCAACCTGTCCGGCGGCTTCAAGACCTGGCTCATGGCGAACGGGCAGCTCTCCGGCGCCGCCGGGAAACCGGTTCCCGAGACCTTCCGTCCGTCGGAATGAAATCTCAGAAAAAGGCGGTTAAACCGCGAATGAACGCGAATTTTTAAAATGATTAGCGTTTATTCGCGTCTATTCGCGGTTGCTTGTTTATCGCGTCAATCATCGACCCTTTCCGCACCGCATGAGCACCACAAGGCGGCGCAGGAGGCTGGCGAGGCTTTGAAAGGCGTGTAAGAACGGGAGAAGTGGACGAGATAAATTTTTGGTTGCGCTCGGCCTCGCGTGGGGGTATCCCTGCATGAAGATCGCACACCCCACGCAGGACGAGGCAGAGAACATGGAATCGTCGCCGGACCTCAACACACCCGAAAAGATACCAGTCGCCCTTTTCCCCGATCCCGGCGCCGCCTCCCGCTTCGTCGCGGGTGAAATCGCGGCGCTCGTGCGCGCCAGGGCCTCGCGGGGCGAGCCCTGCGTGCTGGGCCTCGCCACCGGTTCAACGCCGCTTTCCGTCTATGAGGAGCTCGTCCGCATGCACCGCGAGGAGGGGCTCTCCTTCCGCCACGTGATCACCTTCAACCTGGACGAATATCATCCCATGGACCCCTCTTCCCTGCAAAGCTACGTCCGCTTCATGAAGGAGTCCTTCTTCGACCATGTCGATATCGACCCCCTAAACACGCACATCCCCGACGGGACCGCGGACGGGCCCGGCATCGAGCGCCACTGCGCGGAGTACGAGCGCGCGATACGCGAGGCGGGGGGCATCGATGCGCAGATACTCGGGATCGGCAGGACGGGGCATATCGGTTTCAACGAGCCCGGCTCGGGGCCCGATTCCCGGACCAGGCTCGTCACCCTGGACCGCATCACGGTGCTCGACGCGGCGGGCGACTTCTACGGCGAGGAGCACGTACCCTCCCACGCGATCACGATGGGCGTGGGCACCATACTCGAGGCGCGGAAGATATACCTTCTCGCCCTGGGCGAGGGAAAGGCCGAGATCGTGCGCGCGTGCGTCGAGGGACCGGAAACCGACAGGGTGCCCGCCTCCTTCCTGCGCCGCCACCCGGACGCCCGCGTGGTCCTGGACGGCGCCTCGTCGGCGGGCCTCACGCGGATCGCGACGCCCTGGCTCACGGGGAGGTGCGCCTGGGACGACGAACGCCTGGTCCGCAGGGCCGTCGCCTGGCTCTGCCGCGCGACCTCCAAGCCCATACTCAAGCTCACCAACCGCGATTACATCGACCACGGCATGTACGACCTGGTCGACCGCCTGGGCGACGCGTACTCGATAAACATCCGCGTCTTCAACGACATACAGCACACCATCACGGGCTGGCCCGGGGGGAAGCCCGGCACGGAAGACGCGAACCGGCCCGAGCGCGCGCGCCCCTTTCCCAAGCGCGTGCTCATCATGAGCCCGCACCCGGACGACGACGTGATATCGATGGGGGGCACCCTCATCCGGCTCGTGGACCAGGGCCACGAGGTGCACGTCGCCTACCAGACCTCGGGGACCGTCGCCGTCTACGACGACGACGCCGTGCGCTTCCTCGATTTCGTGCGCGACTTTCACGATTCGTTCGGGATCGGCTCGGCCCCCGCGCGCGGGGTGTGCGACCGCGTGACGGAGTTCCTCCGGGAGAAACTCCCCGCCGACGCGGACAGCGATGAGGCAATGAAGGTGAAGGCGCTCATCCGGCGCGGCGAGGCGAAGGCGGCCGCGCGCTACGCGGGCATCCCCGCGGAAAACATCCACTTCCTGGACATGCCCTTCTACCAGACCGGGATCGTGAAGAAGCACTCGCTGGGAGAGCGGGACATCGCCCTCGTCCGGGACATCATGCGCGCGGTGCGCCCGCACCAGCTCTTCGCGGCGGGCGACCTCTCGGACCCGCACGGTACGCACCGGGTATGTTTCAACGCGATACTGCGCGCCCTGGATTCCCTCGCGGGCGAGGACTGGCTCCGGGAATGCGCCGTGTGGCTCTACCGCGGCGCGTGGCAGGAGTGGGATATCCAGGACGTCGATATGGCGGTGCCCCTTTCCCCCCAGGAGCTCGCGCGCAAGCGCAGCGCCATCTTCAAGCACCAGTCTCAAAAAGACAGGCCGCTCTTCCCGGGCGTGGACGAGCGCGAGTTCTGGCAGCGCGCCGAGGCGCGCAACCGCGCCACGGCGGCGTTCTACGACGGGCTGGGCATGGCCGAGTACGAGGCCCTGGAGGTGTTCAAGCGTTGCCCGATGAAAGGAACCTGGTCCGGGAAGAAATCCCCGGGCGGATGAATACCCGTTGCGCGCAATTGAAAGCGTCCCCCGCGCGGTAAAGCCCAGGAACGAGATCTACGCCGGGGCGCGCTACGCGGCGATCGTCGATCCCCGCGCCGCGTCGCTGCGCGACGCGGTGTACCGCCTGATCCCCAGGGGCGCCCGGGTGATCGAGCTCGCCTGCGGCACCGGCGACCAGCTCATGCGCCTTGCACCCCGTATCCGCGAGGGCGTGGGGGTCGATATTTCCGACCGGATGATAGGCTACGCCCGCCGCGCGGCGACGCGCCGGGGACTCTCGAACCTCCGTTTCGAGCTTGCCGACGCCGCGGACCTCTCCCCCTTTCCCGACAAGGGCTTCGACGTCGCGACGGCATCGCTCTTTTTCCACGAGACGCCCGGGGATTCCGCGCTCGCGGCGCTCCTTGAAATGAAGCGCATGGCCCCCCTGCTCGTCATCGCCGATTTCGGGAGCGCGCCGCTGCCGGGACGCGCCTGGGTGAACGCGGTCGAATTTCTCGCGGGCTTCCGTCACTTCATTAATTTCCGCGCGTATCGGCGCGGCGGGGGAATGCCGGCGCTCATGGAGCGTGCCGGCCTTGTCTGCGGCGAGGCCGCGCGGGTGTTCGGGGGAACCGTGACGATCTGGACCTGCCGCGCGGATCATTAGGGGAGCTTTAGGGCATTCACGGGTAGTGGCCGCGTCGAAGCATATTTGATTACGCTTTCGTTGTGGAGTGAATGGATATTGCAGAATGATGGGATGAGGTCAAAATAGCGTATCGGCCCCCCATCCCTTCGCTCCCCCCGATCCCCCTTTCCGTGCCAGGTTGTTTCAAGAGGATTTCGCGAGCATTTCCTTGAGCGCCTTTCCGAGCTCCTCGATCTTAAACGGCTTGATCAGGGTTCCGCTGAAGCCGTAGTCGTCCGGGTGCGCCATGACCGGGTCGACCGAATAGCCGCTCGATGCGATTGCGCGCGCCCCCGGATGGATTTCCCGGATATTCTTTATCGTCTCGACGCCGCCCATGCCCCCCGGTACCGTGAGATCGAGGATCACCGCGTCGAAGGGCTCGCCGCGCTCCAACGCCTCCCGGAAAAGCTTGACCGCGACGGACCCCTCCTGGGCCGTTTCCACCGAATAACCCAGGTGTTTGAGCATGCGGCCGGCAACGTCCTTGATGAAGCCCTCGTCGTCCATGAGCAGCACCCTGCCGGTGCCGCGGTAATCGTCCAGCCCCTGGGAGCGCTGGACACCCGCGTCCTCAGCGATCGCGGGAAGGTATATCGAGAAGGACGAGCCCTTCCCCGGCTCCGAGCTCGCCTCGATGTGGCCGTCGTGCTTCCTGATTATCGAGTAGGAGGTGGCAAGCCCCAGCCCGCTCCCCTTCTGCTTCGTGGTGAAGAACGGGTCGAATATCTTCGAGAGCAGGTCCCTGGGTATGCCTATGCCCTGGTCGCCAATCACGATGCGGACGTACCGGCCCGGCGGCAGCGGAATTCTCCCGCCCCTGGGCAGGGCCACGTTGTCGGCGCTCACGGTGATGGTTCCCCCCTCCGGCATCGCCTGCTGCGCGTTGATCACGATGTTGTCGATCACCTGCCCCACCTGGCTTTCATCGACGGCGCAGCCCCAGAGCTTTTCGCTGATAGTGAACCGGGCGTTGATCTTCGAGCCGCTCAGGGCGAAGCCCACCGACTTGCGGACGAGCGTCCCTATCGATGACGGCGTCCGGATGGGTTTGATATCCTTGGAGAAGGTCAGGAGCTGCTGGGTGAGATCCCGGGCCCGGTTGAACACGCTCAGCGCGCTCGCGAGGTAACCGGCCGCCTCCTCCGCACTGGCGAGGGAGTCCCGCGCAAGCTCCAGGTACCCGAATATTCCCGTGAGCAGGTTGTTGAAATCGTGCGCGATCCCTCCCGCGAGCATGCCTATGGACTCGAGCTTTTGCGCGTTGCGAAGCCCTTCCTCGATGCGCTCGCGCTCCGTGATGTCCCTGAACACTAGGACCACGCCGATAATATTGCTTTCGCGGTCGCGTATGGGAGCCCCGCTGTTGGCTATGATCATCTCCCGGCCGGTTTTGCTCACCAGGAGCGCATCCGCCTCCCGGCCCGTTATGCCGCCGGTCCGGATCACGGTTTCCACCGGGCTGGGAAATTCCTCCCGGTTGCCCCGGTCGCGCAGGCGAAACACCTCCCCGAGCGGACGGTCGAGCGCTTCCTCGATGGGCCATGCGGTGAGCTCTTCCGCGACCCTGTTCATGAGCGTGACGCGCCCCTCGGTGTCGGTCGTGATGACGCCGTCCCCGATGCTCCGGAGGGTCACCATGAGGCGCTCCTTCTCCCCGGCAAGCGCCTCCTGGGCCTTCCTGCGCTCGGAGATGTCCTGGACCACCGCGAGGATGCAGGTCCTGCCGCCCAGCACGATGCTGGTTGCCGTCATAAGTCCCGTCATCGACCGGCCGTCCCGGCCCTTGAGACGGACCTCCACCACGTGGTCCTCCCGGCCGGACAGCGCGATGCCGCGTATGGATTCCCTGTCGGATTGCCCGAAGTAAAGCCCCAGGTCCGCGGTGGTGCGGCCGATCACCTCCTCCCGGGCGTACCCGGACACCCTCAGGAATTCCTCGTTCACCATCACGAATTTCCCGTTCGAGGCCTCGGTGATGCCGATACTCACCGGCATTTCCCGGAACACGGATTCGAGGAGCATCGCGTATTCCCGGCGCTCCGTAATGTCGTAAATGACTCCCTGAACGAAGGGACGGGCGCCGGCGTCGGAAAAATTGAGCGCGCTGTGGAGCACCCAGCGGAGCCCGCCGTCACGGCGCGTTATGCGATATTCAATGAACGAGGCGTACCCGGAGGCCCCGTACAGCGCCTGCCTTTCCGCCTCGACGCGCGCGGCGTCGTCCGGGTGTACGATGGCGGCATGGGAGACGGCGCCCGCGAGGAAGTCTTCGCCGGTGTAGCCGGTGATCCGCTCGATCGCCCCGTGGATGAAGAGCATCTCGCCGTTATCCACGTAAAACTGGTAGGCGATGCCCGGGAAGTTATCCAGGAAGAACCGGTACCGCCGCTCGCTTTCCCGCAGTTTTTCCTCGATGCGCTTGCGCGGGGTGATATCGTGACCGAACCCGCACGCGTATTCGTCCTCGCCGATTTTCAGATACACTGACCGCATCTCCTTTACGACGGCCCGCCCGTCACGGGTGCGGTGGACGGTTTCGAATGGGGGGACGCCGCCCCGCTTGAGCTCCAGGAAATGTCCGGAATAATTCTCGCCAAACGCAGGATCGAATCCGCGGAATCCCATGCCGAGCATTTCCTCCCCGGCGTATCCCAGGCTGCGCGCCGCCGCCTCGTTCACGTAGGCGAGCGATCCGTCCGGATGGGCCAGGTATATCTCCTCGCCCGCCCCCTCCACCATGAACTTGAATTTCTCGAGCTCCATCTCCGCGCGTTTGCGGGCGTCGATATCGGTGAGGACGCCGTTCAGCCCCGCATACCGGCCCTCTTCCAGGACCCGGCGGGCGGAGGTGCGCACCCACACGGCCCTGCCGCTCCCGGTGATCATGCGGAATTCCGCGCTCACCGTATCGCCCACCTTCTCCCCCCGCCATGCCGCGTTCAGCGCGGCGGCGTCGTCGGCATGGACAAAATCGGCGAGCGGCCTTCCCGTTACCTCTTCCGGCGCGTAGCCCGAGAGAAGGATGAAGGGCGGGCTCATGAAGGTGATCGCGCCTTCCGCGTCCAGGGAATAGATGATGTCGTTGATATTGGCGAGGAGGTTCCGATATTTCTCCTCGCTTTCCCTGAGCCTTCGCTCCATGGAATGCTTGTAGAGGGCGGAATCGACGTTCGTGAGAAGGTCGCGCTCGTTGATGGGCTTGTTGAGATATCCCGAGGGCTCGGTATCGCGGGCGGCCTCGACCGTATCCTGGTCCGCGTTCGAGGTCACATAGATGATGGGCACGTCGCGCTCGGCGCGGATTCGCCGGGCGGCCTCGATGCCGTCCATCCCGCCCCTGAGCCTGATGTCCATGAGGATGATGTCGGGCCGGCGGTCGCGGGCGGCGGCTATCGCCGCCTCGCCGTTATCCACCGAGCCCACGGGGAGGTAGCCCAGGCGCTCCAGCGCTTCGGTCACGAATTGCGCGATTATCTGTTCGTCTTCGACGACCAGGATTTTCGCGGGGGTTGGATGCGTGCTTCGATCAAGCATGATCGCCGATCGGCGCCGGTGTTCCCGGGGAAGGAGAAACCTCCGCTGCCGTATACCAGGAATGTATGCCGCTTCGGCGGTTTGTTCAAGACATTTTCGGGCCGGGATGTTTCGATGAAGGGATTATGACACGGCTTCCTCTGCCTTCGCGATGAGCGCCTTGGAGTGGTCGAGTATCACGGCGGACGATTTGGCGAGCTCGTGGATCTCCTTCACCATGATGGCGACAAGCTCGTTCACATGCTCGATCGCCTCCGAGGTGCTCTGAATCGCGCGCTTCTGCTCCTCGGTGCCCATGCCGATATTTTTCGCGAGGTCGATGTTCTTGAACATCTGCTCGATGATGACCTTGATGAATTTTTCCTCGACCAGGATGGAGTCTTGAAGGAGCTTGATCTTGTTGGAGCTCTCGCTCATGTTCGAGATAAGCCCCTTTATGTTCTGGGCCGACGAGCGGATAACCTCCACACCGTCGGTGGTCGTCTTCGCGCTCACCGAGAGCACGCGCTCTATCTCCTTGATGCTGTCGGTCGTCTGGGCGGCGAGCTTGCCGATCTCGTCGGCGACGACGGCGAATCCGCGCCCGTAATCCCCTGCGCGGGCCGCTTCGATCGACGCATTAAGCGAGAGCAGGTTTATCTTGTCGGCGATTTCGACGATGATGGACACGGTCTCGGACATCTTCCCGCTCTGTTCCTTGATGGAGGCGATCGTGTTCTCCACGGCCTGGAGCTTCTCATTGGTAACGTTCGTCTGCGCGACCACCGTCTCGATCTCGGCGAAGGTCACGTCCAGGTTCTTTTTAGTCTCCTGCTTGATGTTCTTGAACTCGGTGACGATGGTCTCCATGTTGATATTGCCGTCCAGCTGGTTCACGGACGATACGTGAATGTTCTCGGCGGACGAGAGCAGCTCCTCCATCGTGGCCGACATCTCCTCGAAGGTCGCCGCCTGCGCCTCCATCTTCTGGTTGAACTCGGAGATGAAACTGTTCTGGCCGTCCACCTGCACGGCGAGGTTTCCCATTTTCTCCTTGATCTCCCGGGTCATCGCGGCACGCGCGTCGGCCTGCCGCTCGATGAGCTCGCGCTGGTGCGCGCTGCGCGCCTCGTATTCCTCGACTATCGGAATATTGCGGTAGGCGATGAACGCGATCATGAGCGACGCGATGTAGAAAAACGCCTCCCGGGCGATTATCATTCCGTGAACATATTCTCCGTTCACCGTGGCGTCGACGTGCATGGCCGCCCCGCTCCGATACGCGATGAAATAAAAGAGCGCCCAGTTCGCGAACCCTATGAACGCGAACACCGCGTAAAGCGTCTTGTTATAATAGAGGTAGAGGAGGATGACCATCATGACGATCATAATGGACGAATTATACGATTCGGCCGCGAAGGTCCACGCGTCGGCGGTCCAGTTCCCGTTGGCGGCATACAGGTATTTCTGCGCCACGGGGATCATCGTCGTCAGGGTCGCCACGATCCAGGGCAGCACCGTGGATTTTTTCCCCGCCTTCTTTTTGAGGTAAATCAGGTACGCGAGGCCGCCCCCCGTTCCAATCACGAGGAAGGGGCGCAGGATCGAGCCGATGTCCATCTTCGCGATGACGAGGAAACCTGTCGCCACCGCCGTGATGATGCAGAGAAAAATGAAGTACATGAAGCTCCCCTTGATCTCCAGTACTTCCCACGCGGTATGACGCATTTCTATCATAGTGTACCCTGCCAGTCCATTCAGATCATCGAAGGGGACAGCCGCTCCCCGTGTACCCGGTCAGCGTAAAAAATTATAGCATTATGGTCAACCGATTTCAAACATATTTGACTTATTTGCGTTCAGGGAATGATCATTGACTTCCGGGAACCGTCATGGGTGCCGCGGGCAAGGCATCGGGGAGTGGCGCCGATTTAATCTGAATGTTCAACCAATTCAGGATTTCCCGGGGTAAAGCCGGATGCCGCGTCCAGGTCTTGCGCATCACGGCCGGGGGGGCGCCGATTCGCACTCCGGCCCGCGTGATTCGCCGGTTTCCCGGACCGGACAAACCAGATGTGCGAGGTGACACCATGTTGTTTTCCATTAAGACCCTGCGCGCGGGGGTGCTGATCGTCCCGTTCCTGTGCACGCTTATGACGGCGCAGTGCTCGTCGAGATACCTTGCGGACCACTTCAACAAGAGCGCCTCGGACGAATCGAGCCAGGCCCCTCGCGTGATTCAGAACCTGTCGCTCAAGCCCGGGGACTCCGTCGCCGATATCGGCGCCGGCGGGGGCCACTTCACCCTGCTCCTCGCCCGCGCGGTGGGAAGCGACGGCAGGGTGTGGGCCGTCGATATCAACCCCGATTTCCTGGATTTTATAAAGGAGCGCGCGACCGCAGAGGGAATCGGGAATATCGGGTACGTCAGGGCGAGCTTCACCGAATCGGGACTCGCCGCGAAGAGCGCAGACCTTGCGTTTTTACGGAACGTGTTCCACGACATGGGAGACCGCGTCGCCTACTTCGCCCGGCTGAAAGGAGTGCTGAAACCCGGGGGGCGGGTCGCGATTATCGATTACCTGCCCGCGGGGGTCCTCGCGCGGCTCCACGGGCATTTCATCGAGGAGGGCGAGATCCTCGCCGTCATGAAGGACGCGGGTTACATCGCCGTTGAACGCCACACCTTCCTGGAAGGGCAGTCGTTCAACATATTCAAGCCTGTGGAGTAGATGAATGCGCCCCGCCCCCGCGGAACAAAGCATTGTCCTCATTCCTGCTGCGCGACGATGTTCCATTCGCCGGGAAAATCATCCCCCGGGAACGCCCTTCTTTCGGCGAGGTTGCGCACGCCGGTATAACGCCGCTCCTCGTAATGGGCGGCCCGCCATCCGCGGGCGCGCGCCTCGTAGCGTTCGCGCCTTTGCGCGGTGTCCGGGTGCGTCGCGAAATAATCCCGGAACGGGTTGAGGGCGCCGCTTTCCGCACGGGGACCGCGCGCTTCCGCGTAACGGATAAGGGAGCCAAACGCCCCGGCGACGCCGCCGGGGTCGTAAGCGCGCGCGCAGAGCATCTCGAAGGCGTACTCGTCGGACTCGGCCTCCTGGCTCTTGCTGAACCCGTGGCGCAGCATCAGGTTCATCGCGAAATCGGCGAGCTTCCCCAGGGGTTCCGTGCCTGTCTTGCGGGCGAGGAGCTCGAAGCGCACCGCGTCGAAACAGTGCCCGCGCTCGATGTGTCCCATCTCGTGGGCGACTATGGCGGCGAGCTCCGATTCGCTTCCAAGCGCGGCGAGCAATCCCCTGGTCACGAGGACGATCCCCCCGGGGAGTGCGAAGGCGTTGGGCGTATCGGATTTTACGATGAAAGCGCGGTAGAGGAAGGGACGCCTCGCGCGCCCGGCAAGGTACGCGACAATGCCGTTTACGTAACGGTGGTCGGCGTCCGTCACGTCGGAATTCCTCCCGTAGCGCAGCGCGATCGCGTCACCGAACTCCTTCTCGTCAAGCTCGTTCACCGGCACCGCGCGCGAAAGCGCCCTGTCGAGCGTTTTCGCGCCCCGGCCAAGGAGCTCGAAGGCAGGCTTGAAGCTCGCGTCGCGCGGCGCATCGGCCGCGCGGTCCGCGAGGAGCCAGGCCAGCGCGGCGCCGCCCGTGAGCAGGAACACGGCGATGAGGATCCTCGCCCGCGCCACGATTAAAACCGGTCCCGGTACTTGCCGTACAGCATGTTCATGAAAAGCATTATCGCCCCCACCCCCACGAACACCAGCGCGCGCGCGAGCGTTCCCGACTGCGCGAGATCGAAGAATACCAGGCGCACCAGGCAGCCCGCGAGCCCCAGCATCGAAACCAGGCGGAAATGCCCCTCCCTGAGGAAGAGCGCGAGCACGAAGATCGCGAAGGTCTCGGCGACCCACAGCAGGGTGAGCACCGAGCTGTCGAAGGTCCAGTAGAGGAAGAGCGCCGCCGAGACGAACACGGGATAGTATACCCAGAGGTTCCGGCGCCGCTCGACGGCGCCC
Source organism: Spirochaetota bacterium (assembly GCA_004297825.1). Classification (NCBI taxonomy): domain Bacteria; kingdom Pseudomonadati; phylum Spirochaetota; species Spirochaetota bacterium. The sequence goes on along the minus strand of SCSX01000051.1, from coordinate 52,000 downwards.
GCCAGCGCGGCGATGCGCCGCACGGGGTACGGGAACGCGATCCCCGCGATGCCCCCGCGCAGGTAGAAGAGCACGATGTACCCGACCTGCACCGCCATCGCGCACACGCCGCCCACCCAGGCCTGGTCCGTCCACACCAGGGACGGGGTGACGTGGGAGCTCGATACGAAGGCGACGTGGATCGCGGACGCCCAGTAGAACGGGAGCGAATAGAAGCGCATGCGCGAGACTCGCGCGTCCGCGCCCGCGAGGAAAAGCGCCGCGGCCAGGAGCGCCCATGCCGGCGGATGCCAGACGACGGGCACCTCGAGCGCGATCGTAAACGCGAGGAATCCAAGGAAAAGCTCCCATGCCAGCTCCCCGAACTTCCAGCCGGGGGGCTCATCCTTGATTCTGGGGAGGCCCCAGAGCGCCCAGTAGAGGAACACGGCGAGCGCGAAAAGCTCGATGAGCAGGCGCACGCGCACGGGGCCGATATACATCTCGGACTGCATGTGCACGAGTACGTGACGCGCGAGAAAGAGCGCGAGGAAGAGCGCTCCCGCGTTCACCAGATGCGCAAGGGCGCCCGCGTGCGCGGGCCCCGTCCTGCGCCCCGCCCACGAGGCCGCCTCGCGGTACCCGACCGACGTGAGGAGCCACAGCACACCCGGGATGAGGGCCGATACGTCAACGGTCGCGTAATACCCGACCACCGCGAGGTGCACTGCCATAAGGTAAATGCCCGGCCATACCAGCGGCTTCCCCCCGCCCCAGCGATGCGGCAGCACCGCGAGCATGACGTCCAGCGCGAGGAGCGGGGCGCCGTAGAGCGCCGCCGCGGCCGGGTCCGCCCGGAGGAGCGCGATCTTCGCCCAGGCGATCATGTGGGCGACAACGGCGAAGAAGAGCATGCCCGCCCAGAGCCCCGCGGAACCGGTGAAATGCCGCATAACGATAAATCCGCACCCCGCCGCCGAGAGCGCCCACGGCGCCCAGGGATAGGGCTGGAGGATAGCGTAGAGCGCGCATAGGAAGAGGCCCATGAGCACGCCGCCCGGCGCGAAGACGTACCCGTCGGGCGCACCGGGGCGTACGGGAACGGCGTCAAGCCCCTTCCCCATGCCGCGGAGCGTGGCAAGGTGGAGGGCGCTTTCCCCCAGGAGCGCCCCCGCGAGGATGAGCGCGCTTGTGATCACGTGTGCGCCCTCTTCCGGCCGGACCTCGTCGAGCGCGACCACGACGAGGAGGAGCGCCGCGGCGTAATGCAGGAATATTCCCGCCCGCTCGAGCAATCGTGTTCCTTCTTTCGCCATGTACACGATGAAAAAGAGCGACTGGAAGTAGAGCGCGGCGCACACGGGAAGCCAGTCCCATCCCCAGCGGCGAAGGGTCAGGATCGCGGCGACGGCGAGCGCCTGGCCTACCAGCGTGTCGGTCGTTTCGAGCCAGCGGACGGGTATCGCCTTCGCGCGCCGCGCGAGCAGGAACGCCGCGAGCGACGCGCCCGCGAGTACGAGCGTGTTCCATTTTGAACCCGAGGAGTACATCAGGTAGCCCACGAGCATGTATATCCAATTGCCAAGGTGCGCGAGGAAGGGTACGGGATCGAAACCCTCCGTGCGGTATCGGTCGCGGTAGTGGACCAGGCACGCCGCGACCCCGATAATTGCGGTGACCGATATACCGGTCCATTGTAGAGACGCGATTAATCGCGTCTCTACAACCGCCGCCGGCGCACCCACCGCATAATACCAGTAGATATGATACGCGAGGAAACCCGTGATGGTTGCGAGCAGGTGATATTCCCAGCGTTCGCGGTATGCGAAAGCGACACCGGTAAGCGCGACAAGCCCCGTGATCCCCAGGGTGAGCGGCGACTGCGGCGCGACGCCTAGAGATACAAGGCAGAGTACGACGTGCAGCGAAGCCGTCGCCTGCGATCTACCGGCGAATCCGCACCATATATTCGCGAGCACGCCTGCGCCCAGGAGCCCCAGCGCCGCCCGCGAATCGTCGATCCATTTGATGCCCGGGATCTCGCTCGACCCCAGGCACCCGAAAAGGAACAGCGCGCCCGCGGCGCTCCGGACCCAGAGCGCGAAACGCCCGAGCCGGGGGGAGTTCCTGAACGCGAAGTACACCGCGTAAAGTCCGCCCGAAGCCGCGGTAATGAGCAGGAAGCGCACGAACGCGGAAAGCGTAAGCGCGGCATAGATGGCGAGGAAGCTCACCCCCATGACGAGCACGATCGCGCCCACGATTCCCGTCCAGTTCTCGGCGAATTGTTTCTCGAAGCCGCGGAGCAGCTCGTTCCGGGGTGGGAGGATGCGCCCTGTCGCGCGACCCGGCGCGGCCTCGCCGCCTGGCGCCTGCGGCGCTGTTGCGGGTTCATGCGATATCGGCGCCAGCCCGGCCTTTTCCGCGGCTGTCTCGCGCAATGCAGGCTTTTCCGCCCGCGGTTCCTCCTTCCGGGTGACCGGCGCCGGTGCGGGAATGCGCTCGTCCTCCAGCCACGATATCCTCTTCTCGAGCCTGCGCATGCGCGCCCAGATCAGGGTTATCAGGATGAAGGCGACAAACAGCAGGAATTCGGTCATCACGGGCCCTCGCTCATGTTCGGGTTCAAGACGCGGCCTCCACCCAAGCACGCGAAAAGCCGCGTGTCAATTTCATTTCCATCTCTTCAATCCCCACCTCTCCCTCCCCCTGCGCCCATGAAAACCGGCATTCCCGTGCTAATAAAAATTTTCCGATTTTTGAAAAAAAACCGCCCGGCGTTACAATTCGTTACATTCCCGAAATCAAGGCTACACACGCGCCCCCGATCATGCATATATTAAATCACTACACTCGATAGAGGTGAATCATCATGAAGAGAAGCACACGTTTTATCGCCGTCGCATCGGTCATCGCGGTCGCGGGCCTCGCGTTCGCGGGATGCGCCCACCACTGGAGCCCCGAGAAGAGGGCCGATTACATGGCGAAGAAGATTGCGTCCAAGCTGGACCTGAACGACGAGCAGAAGGCGAAACTCTACGCGATCAAGGACGAGGCGGTCGCGAAATTCAAGGAGGAGCGCGCCGGCCACAAGGCGATGCGCGCCGAGGCGATAGCGCTGGTGAAAAAGGACAAGGTCGAACGGGCCGAGGTTGAGAAGCTTTTCAGCGAGCGCGAGGAACACATGAAGCGGCTGCGGCCCTTCATCATCGACAAGATTATCGAGTTCCACGCGATCCTCACGCCCGAACAGCGCGCGAAGGCGGCCGAGCTTATGGAAGAGTTCCAGAAGAAGATGGAATAGCGTCATGGGGGACCGGGAGGGAGGGGTCAGAGCCCCTCCCTCCCGGTCCCGGTTGTTAGAATGCTTAGTGAATCTCAATTCCTTCATCATCGACAGTCTTTACATTAAATTTATGCACTCCGGTTCTAAAATAATTACCCGTTTCCCTTCCACTTGTGTAGATATTATATATTTCTCCCAAATCTTAAACATTGTTGCCATTCCTGACGGAGAGTGCTAGGCTGACATTATGAAGAAGTGGGGTCTTGCAGCAATTTTTTTAGCCATAGCGGCATTAACCGCGTGTGATCGGTTTGGGAATCCGCTGGACCATAACAACCTTGGTATTGCCATTTCCCCGCGCACCGGCACGATTGTCCAGAGCGGCAATCTGCTTTTCTCCACGACGGGCGGCACCCTTCCCTACAGCTACACAGTCGTTTCCGGTTCGGGAAGCATCACGGCAAACGGCCTTTACGTGAATGCCTCGGCGACGGCACCCGACACGGCGGTAATCCGCGTCAAGGACGCCGCGGGGAATTCCGACGAGGCCACGATCACCGTGGGATCATACGAGGACTACCTGCTCAGCATTCCCGGCCTGGAGGGCATGTGGAGAATGACTGACCCCAATTGGGACTACGACGAAACCACCAATTATAATCTCACTGCATTCGCGGTTCCCATTTCACAAGACGCCGTCGACCAGCCCATAAGCGCCACCCAGGATCCAATCAACACAGCCGCGGATTTTTCGGGCGGCGGATATGTCACGATTACCAATTCGCGCGGATTCGATCCCGCGGGCGATTACACCGTCATGGCCTGGATCAAGACGGCGAGCCTGGCCTCCGCGACTCCCGTGGTCGCCTTCAGCCAGGCCGACCCGACCACGGGCCAGGAAACGGCATACATCGCGGTACGCTCCGATTCGACCGACACGATCGGGTGCTGGTACTGGGACACGGGCCTGGGCAGCACTTGGATCGACAGCGGCGTATATGCGGCACCGGGACAGTGGTACCACGTGGCGCTGGTAAAATCCGGCACCACGGTCAACCTGTATGTGGACGCGATACTAAAAAAGCAGACTACAACAGCCAACTTCAATTCATCACCGTTGACCGACCTGGCGATCGGAGGGCTGATCGACAATACGTCCGTTGTTACCGACAATTTCAACGGCTCGATCGACGAGGTCCTCATCTATACGCGCCCGCTTGACGCGGCAGAAATCGGCGATTACGTGATGAAGACCAAAGGCATGACCCTCATTCTCGATCCTGCCGCCCTTACCATGGCCCTCCGGGGGGAGCAATCGTTTACGGTCACGGGCGGGGTCGCCCCCTATACCTATTCCATAACCGCGGGGGCCGGGACCGTCAACGCCGCCGGGCAGTACGAGAACACGTCTGCGGCTCCGGAAATGGTTACCGTACACGTCGTCGACTCACAGGGAAGATCGGCGGACGCGACGATAAACGTGGTGTATTACAGCGATTACATTCTCGCCACCCCCGGCCTCGAGGGATTCTGGAGGCTGGAGTCGGCAACCCTGATGACGGACAGCGCCCTTCATTACGGCAACAATACTTCTTCATCGTTTCCCACGACGGACGTTGCGGGACCCATTGCAATTGTGCAGGAGCCTGTCACTGAGGCTGCTGTGTTTAACGGATCATTGTCACAAATCATAATCGATAACTCGGTAAGACTGTTCAATCCCGCGGCCGGCGACTTCACCGTCATGGCCTGGATCAAGCCCGCGAGCCTTGTGGCAGCTAGTAATGAACCCATGATCATATTCAGCCAGGCGGATTCTTTGACCGATGGACTCGAATCCGCATTCATCGCCGTACGCACGGACACGACCGACACCATAGGCTGCTGGTATTACGATTCGATATCTCTCGGACGAGTGTGGATCGACAGCGGGGCATACGCCACTGTGAACCAATGGCATCATGCGGCGCTCGTCAAGTCGGGGACGACGGCGTCCCTTTACGTGGACGGAGTGCTTGCGAAGACCGCGCCGATGAACCTGGGCCCAACCACGGGCGACATGGCGATAGGGGGAAAGATTGACAGCCCCGCGGGAGGCGTATCCGTCACACAGCTTTTCAACGGCTCGATCGACGAGGCGATCCTCTATACACGCGCCCTCTCCGCGAACGACATAGCAACCTATTTCAAGAGCACGCAGGGGACAAAGCTCATCCTGTATCCGCGCATTATCACCCTGGCACCCGAGGGACAGCAGATATTTAAAGTAGCGGGGGGTATCGCCCCCTATTTATACTCCGTCACCGGTACGGGGACGATGAATTACAATAGCGTGAATGGCCTCTACAAGAACGCCGCGGCGCCCGAATCCGTCACTGTCACGGTCACAGACAGCGTCGGACACTCCGATTCTACGACGATAGATGTCATTTCATACACACAATCCATGCAAAACGTTTCAGAACTGCTGGGTTACTGGCAGCTTGAGAGCGGAAGTCTTACGGCGGACAAGGTGGGGAATTTTACGGCAGCCACACCCGGAGGACCATTCACGTTCGGACCGGGCGCGATTCAGATAGACGCTTCAAGCGAAGCCGCAAATTTTGACGGCATCGCATCGAACATAGTCATTGACAACGTCCCGGCGCCCCCCCCTGTGACCGTCTTCGACCCGACACTCGATTTCACCGTTGCCGCCTGGTTCCGTGTAAACGATGAAAAAGCCCTCGCGACTTCTGGATCCAATGCACGCGTGGTATTCAGCCTGGCAGATGACGCCGGGTTCAACGATATCGCGTTCATAGGCATCAATTCCGCCGGTACCGACTCAATAGGAAGCTGGATCGGGGGGAGCTGGATCGACAGCACCGTTCCCGTGGTGCCCGGACCAAACAACTGGTATCATGTAGTCGTCACGAAATCGGGTACAGAAGTAAAGATTTACGTGAACGGCTATCTTAAAAAAACCCAGGGCAGTGTCACCGTACTTCCTGCGGTGGGCAACCTGGCGATCGGCGGGATGATCACCGACAATACGCCTACCCTGATCGATTACTTCGAAGGCGACATCGACGATGTGGCGCTCTACAACCGCGCCCTGTCGGATGATGAAGTCGCAGCACGCTACCTCACTTCGAAGGGGCTCAAGATAGGCCTGTCCCCGGCCGCGACGATTGTCCCCTATCTCGGCACCAGAACGTTCCAGGGATTCGGGGGTACAGCCCCGTATACCTACTCCATAGTGCCGAATCCTGCTGAAATCCCCACCATGGATGGCACAATCAACGCCTCCGGCTTGTATACCGCGCCCGATGACGCGGCACACGCATTTGAGACGGACACCATCCGCGTTACGGATGCCGACGGGTACACCGCTGAGGCAACCGTGTTATCCGTTTTCAGCCCTGGCCAGTTGACCGGACTCATCCAGTGGCTGAACGCAGGTTTTATGACACCGGGCTATGCGGATTCGAATCCGGTTGCGTTATGGTTGGATTTAAGCTCCATGGGAAACTCCGCGGTCTCGGTTGGCGCCACGCAGCCGATCTACAGGACGAATGCAATCAACGGGAAACCGGCACTTGAATTCAACGGTACCGCCCATTATATGACGGTGGCGAACAGCTTTGCGAACACCTATTTTGCACCATCCGGAAATAATTTTACCTTTATTATCGTGTTCAAGCCAAATTCCACCGCCGTCCAGTCCGCCTACAGCATTGGAAGCTTTAGCTCCGGGAGGGAAATTATTCCGCTGGGGCTGCAGCCTGGCTCCCCTATCGACGCGTTCGTTTCGCGCTATGATGGGACAAGCGAGAGCGTCACGTACGGCACATCGTTCACCGCCGCGGACTGGAATTTCGCCGCACAGGTTTTTTACGGTACGCCTGTTTCCACTACCTCGCTCTACCTGAATAATACGAACGACCCCGTGCTCACCGCGCTGCCGTCGGGGCAGCTTTTTGCCACCGTCCCCACACTACCTTTTATCGGGACCGATCTCACGTATATAGGCGCACGCGACAACGGCGCACCCTTCGAGTTCTTTAACGGCTATATAGCGGAAATTATCGTCTACGACCACGACTTGGACGAAACGACCGAGCTCATCCGGGTTTATGACTACGTAAGGGAAAAATACGGTTTTTAGGCCCCCCCCCCCCGGACCCCTCCGCAAATCAACTTCCATAGAAGAAAAATTCTTCGAATCGGAATAAAATAATTACCCTTCCCCTCAATCTCTGTATTATATGTATATTGTTCCGTACCCCATGCCATTGCTTCGAACACGACTATTGACGAGTCGTATGGATGGCTATGAAGGGTTTATTAATATCGTTTCTTGTTTTCGCGGTCGTGACGGCATGCACCAGGATGCCCGACCCGCTCGACTATAACCTTCTGGGGATAATGGTCACCCCCAGGAACATCAACATGATGCGGAACGGCGAGCAGACTTTCAGCACGACCGGCGGCACCCCCCCCTACACCTATTCGCTTTCCGCGGGCTCGGGAACGATCGACCCGGCAACGGGCTACTACCTGAACGCAAGCATCGCCGCCCCGGAAACGGTAACCGTCCGCGTCGATGATGCCGCCGGGAACACCGACGAAACGACCATCCAGGTCTCCACCTACGAGGATTTCATACTGGCAAGCCCGGGCATCGAAGGCCTATGGAGGCTGGAGGCCTTAGCGGAGAATGTTGACGAAACCGGGCATTACCTGAATAACACCGTCTATGTCGGCGTGACGACAGATTCCGCCGGACCCATTAACATCGCTCAGGATCCTGCCAACCAGGCCGCGGCATTCGACGGAACGTGGGGTTGTATCACTATCGACAACACCGGACGCCTCTTCAATCCCACGGCTGCCGATTTTACCATCATGGCCTGGATCAAGCCCGCGGACCTGGACAGCACCTGGCCCATGGTCGCCTTCAGCCAGGCCGATCCTATCGTAGGCAGGGAAACGGCATACATCGCGATCCGCTCCGAAACGACCGACACGATCGGGTGCTGGTATTACGACACGGTGGCGGGCGGCCGGGTGTGGATCGATTCGGGCGTATACGCGACCCCGGGGCAGTGGTTCCACGCGGCGCTCGTAAAATCCGGCACCTCTACTGTGTTTTATATAAACGGCGTGCCGGTGAAGACGGCTGCGATGAACATTGCCTCCACCACGCGTGACATGGCGATCGGGGGACTTATCGACTCTTCACCGTCCGTCACGCAATTGTTCAACGGTTCCATCGACGAGGTCATCCTCTATAAGCGCGCCCTTACCGTGGTCGAACTGGAGGAGTACTTCCAGAGCACCCAGTACTCGCTGCTTATTCTCTACCCGCGCAATGTCACCATGGCGCCGGACGGGGAGCAGGTCTTCAAGACAGCACACGGGACGGCCCCCTTCACCTACTCCGTCCTCTCCGGTTCGGGGACCATCGATCCGGTAACGGGCTATTACAAGAACGCGGCGGTCATTTTGCCGGAAACCGTTACGGTCTCTGTGACCGACGCACTCCTTCATTCCGATTCGACAACAATCAATGTCATTTCCTACGCTCAATCCGTGGAGAACGTTTCCGGTCTGCTGGGCTACTGGATGCTGGAGAACGGGTCCATTCTGGCCGACAAGACCATGCAGCATGCTGCCGGCTCCCCTGTTGGAACGGTTACCGCAGTCACTCCAGGCGCAATCCAGGTCGATTCAACATCCTGGGCCGGTAATTTTAATGGGAGCGCGAGCATACTACTAGCGAATGCTCCGGCGCTTGACCCCTCCGCCACGGACTTCACCGCGGAGGCATGGATCAGGGTCAACAACGAAGCCGACCTACAGGTTAACAAGCCGCTCATCGCCTTCAGCCAGGCGGATTCGGCATATACTGATTATCTGGGCTACATCGCAGTGGATGCGGCGACCAACGACCAGATCGGGTTCCGGGCGGCGAGCGGCGTCTGGGTCTACAGCGGCGTCAGGGTGCTCCCTGGATTCTGGTATCATGTCGTAGTGACCCACGCGGGGACCGATCTGCAAATTTATATAAACGGGACGGCAAAGCTCGTAACGCCGGCAACGCTCACTACTACCGGTTCGTGGGACACCCTGTGCATCGGTGCAATGGCTGTCAGCGGCGCAACGAGCAACAACTTCTTCACAGGCGCTATCGATGATGTAGCGCTCTACAATCGGGCGCTCACGGCTACTGAAATTAATAAGCGGTACCTGGATTCAAGGGGGCTCAAGATTGGGGTGACCCCCGCGGCTGGAATAGTGCCTTTCAACAAGACGCAGCAGTTCAGCGGGTACGGCGGAACGGGACCCTATGCCTATACAATCATTCCAGGCGGCACTTTTGACGGTACGGTCGATGGAAGCGGGCTCTATACCGCGGTCGATGACGGGTCTCAGTTTTATATCGACACGCTTCGTGTCACGGATGCGGACGGATATGTAGCGTATGCTTCCATCACATCGGTATTTGCTCCTTCCAGCCTGAATGGACTCATCCAGTGGCTCAAGGCGGATTCCATCCTTAACATGGCCAACCTGGACGGCGTCGGGCAAAATCCGAACGGGCTATGGCTCGACTCATCCGGCCTGGGAAATTATGCGGAGCAGACGTCTGCAGGAGAACAGCCTAAATTTCGCACCAATGTACAAAACGGAAAACCGGCCCTGTATTTTGACGGCACCAACACAAAGAGCATGTATGCGAAGCCGGGGTTCTCCGACCTTTTCAACGGCGACGACAACGACTTTACGTTTATAATCGTATTCCAGACCGAAATCCTAGGGACCGCGCAATCCCTGTACGCGATCGGCGATGCGGGATCTTCGTATATCCGGCCGGCCTTTATTTCTGCGAGCGACTTTTACAGCGTTGATCGTAAAACCCTCGGCGTTACAGTGGGTGCGGCCTCAGGTACTGCAATCACGTTACCCCTCAAATGGAATTTCGCCGCGCAGCGCTTCCGGCAGTCGACAACCGGGATCACCAGTCTCTACTTCAACGATTCGTCGATCACCTTGTTCGGTGCGAGTCCTAGCGATGCGCTGTTCGATGTCGGGGTCTTCAGCTTCGCGTCCACTGTCGTGCGTATCGGCGCCCGCGACTTCGCCTCGGCAGAATTTTTCAACGGCTATATCGCGGAAATCATCATCTACGACAACGCGCTGGGCGAGCCCGAGCTCTTACGCGTGCAGGAATACCTGAAAGACAAGTACAGTCTCTGGTAGCCGGCGTTTACTTCACCCTCATCCCCGCCATGAAATAGAACCGCGTGGAATCCAGGCTCGAGGCTTTGTACATCACCGAGAGATAATCGGCCCCCAGCTCGCAGAAGAACGGCCTGTAGAAGGCGTATTCTATCGATACCCCCGCGCGGAGGTACGGGTCCATCGAGGTGTAGGTTTGTTTCTGCATGATGAGCGTCGTGTACTCGTAGGAGGACGAGCACATGCCGCCGCCCATGCGCGCGATAAGGTTAACGGGAAAGTCGAACGCCGTGCGGACGAGGAGCGCGCCCCCGCCCATCATGAGCGTCCCGTTGTCGGGGACCTTCTTCTGCGCGCCGGCGTACTTCATGGTCACGTAGGCCCCTTCCAATTCGAGGCCCGTGTATTTCCAGAAGCCCTTTCCCCCTTCGAAGCGGCCGGTCAGGTTGGCCCCCGAGTAGCTGTTTCCCAGGTATTTGCTGAAATCGCCCGTGAGCCGATAATACGGCATGCCGGCCGCGACGCTGATATGCAGGTTCCCCCAGAAACCGATCCCCGGGGGACGCCCCTTCACGACGGAGACGTCCTGCCAGTCGGACCACCCGGCGATCTTGTTGAACTTGTTTATCGCGCCGATACGCATGCGGTACTGCCCCGGGTCAAACGCGCGCTCCACGGCGCTCTCGTTGACGGTGCCGTCGAAGAGCGTCTTTCCCGACTGGTCCTGGATCTGCACCGAGTATTTCTTCGCCCCGGGGACTCCGTTCCATTCAAGCTTAAGCAGCTTGGGCGCGTTGCCGGTTGTGGTGAACTTCCTGCTCCTGAGCGCGGTCTGGTATTCCTGTTCGGTGATGTATTTTTCCCTGTAGAGGCCGTCGAGCTTCTCCTTTACCGCGCGGTTTTCGGGGTCCCTCTCCAAAACGCCGTTCAGCAGGGCGTACGCCGCCGCGTAATCCTTTTTCGCGACAAGCTCATCGGTCTTCCGGTCGATATCGGCCGCGCTCTCCGGCCAGGCGTGGGGAACCAGCATGAACGCGAAGGCGATCATGAGCGGGAGGAGGCTGCGTGTGAATTTGGACTTTATATTCATATTAATAATGTATATATGCTGTTATCGATATGCAATTCGTCAAATGCCGCAACCCCCCTCCCTTGAGGGGAGGGGCTGGGGGAGGGTGAAGGCGCTTTCTGCACTATACAACTTTCCACCCCCACCCGTCCTCCCCCATCAAGGGGGAGGGGGCTCTTCATTCCCCGCCTCTCCTCCTTTTCGCCCCTCCCTTGAGGGGAGGGGCCGGGGGAGGGTGAGGCGCTTTCTGCACTACACAACTTTCCACCCCCACCCGTCCTCCCCCATCAAGGGGGAGGGGGCTCTTCATTCCGTATAAAGCGTCTTAGGAACCTCGATCTTCGGTATCGTCTCCATCTTAGCGAGCGTTATCTTGAAGTTATACCCCGAAATCACGCTCTTGCGCAAAATATTCTGCATGCCGCCGGGCGCGTCGAAGGCCTGGATGGTCCAGTAGAACTCGCCCACGTCGAGCTTGTCGAGCTCGGTGAAGCTGGTTTCCAGGGCCCAGAGCTCCTTTTCATAGATATTCTGGAGCGCCCCCGCCTTTCTCTGGAAGAGCGCGACACGGTAGACGGTCGCGCCGTCTATGGGGCGCCACTTGAAGGCGAGGCTGTCCGAATCGCTCATATCCACGGTGTCGCCGCCCTTGGGCGAGTCCGCGACCGGGACCGCGAGCTGGGCGAGCACCTTGAAGGGCGGCGCGGCGCTCTTCATGAGCTCGCGTCCCGCCTCGTCGATAAGCTTCACGCGCCAGTAGTAATCCCCCGGCTCAAGGTCCGCGAACACCGCGGCGAAGCCGTCCACGGACGCCTCCCGGTATTTCGCGGTGAAGTCGTCGTCCCGCGCGATCTCCAGGGCGAAGCGTCCCCGCACGTCGGTCTTCTTCCAGATGAAGCTCGCGGAGGCGATGTTCTCGTTCTCGCGCGGCGGAATGCGCTGACCCGCCGCCGGGCTCACGAGCTCGATCACGTTCGAATCGGAGACCTGCAGGGAGCGCGGCTGCGAGGGGGCGGTCACCGAGTCCACGCCCGATACGCCCGCGACGCGCCAGAAGTAGGCCCCCTTGCCGAGCGCCCTGGGCATCTTGAGGAAATTGGCCTTACTGGCCGCCGTGAACACGACGTCGCTGAATTCACGGTCCTCCGCGACCGTGACCATGTACTCGGGTATCTCCCCGCTCTTGCGCCAGGTGAAGGTGACGGGCTCCTGGTCGAGCGCGATCTTGTTCATCGTCATGCCGTCCGGCGGGTAGATGAGCTCGACCGCGGGCATCTTCTCCGAGCGCTCGATCACGAACGAGCGCACGGGGCTGTCGTCCGCATAGCCCTCCCCGCCCACATTGATCTTGCGCGTAACGCGCCAGTACCAGGCGCCCGCTGCGAGCTTGTCGACGGCGATCCCGGGCTCGTCGAGCTTCATGGTCTTCAGGGGCGCGGAGAGGGCCGGGTCGTTTCCCATGACGAGGGTGTACCCGGAATCGTTCTCGCCCCTGGTCCACTTAAAGCTCACGAGCGGGGGCACGCTCACGTAGCTGAGGCGCGCGCCGTCCTGGGGCATGATCACGAAGAGCGGCTCATTCTTGATAAGGGAAAGCCTCCTGGTCTCGGAATATTCCATCTTCCGGTTCGCGCGGTTCACCGCGCGCACGCGCCAGTAGAATGAACCCGTCTGGAGCGTGAGGGCCGCGGCGTTCCCGAACGCCGGCTGCGAGACGAGCGGGACGGCGAACGCGGCGTCCCGCGAGGTCTCCAGGAAGACGTCGAAACCCTGGGGCACCGCCTCCCAGGTGAACACGACGTTCTGGAAATCGGCGGCGGAGAAGAGGTACTTCTGCGGCGCGGGGGCTACGAGCCGGATCGAGAGGTTGTACACCTGCACGCCCTCGTCCGTGGCGACCACGCGCTGGTTCTCGCCTATCGTGCTTTCCTTTCCGCCCGCGGCCAGGAGCGCGGATCCCTTGTTTAGAACTACGTTGAGCTCCTTGCCCTGGCCCTTGAAGAGGTTCACGTCCCCGTCGGAGAGCGTGAGATTGGAATCGGCGCTCTTGATGTTCAACTTGGAGAGTCCCTCCCCGCGCGATGCCTTGATGGACCCCTGGTTGAAATCCACGCTCACGGATTCCTTCGCGATCGCGATCATGATCATGCTGTTTTCGGCGAGCATGATCTCGGTGCCGTCCCTGAGTTTCACGACGGCCTCGGAGAGGTCGGCCGTGCGAATGGTGTCGTAGTTGTACACGGGGCTCGCCTGCTGGACCTCCTCCCACACGACGCGGGTGGAGTACTTGCGCTGGGCGACGCGCTGCTTGAAGGTGATGGTGCCCACCTCCTCCTGGCCGCCGGACGTTACGGCGCGGGTGAGGTCCACGTAGAAGAGCGTCGAGAAGGTCGCGACGATCGTGAGCCCCACGGCGGGGACCAGGAATGTGCTACTCAAGAATTTCATATTTCACTTCGCCCTCGTCCGTGCCGTGCCCCTGCCCGCCCGCGTAGGGTTTAATGGAAAGGAGCGCCCTGAGATCGAGAACCGATTGGGGCCGCGCGGGATCGTCCAGCCTGCCGAGCACGGCGTATATCTGCTGCGGTTCCTCTTTTCCCTTCACGCGGATCTTCTGCATGCGCTCCACGGCGTAGGTGTCCTTTACTATCTCATAAGCGTCCTGGGAGACCAGGATGTCGGTGCCGAAGGGCTTGTTGAGCGCCTCGATGCGCGAGGCGAGATTCACGGTGTCGCCTATCACCGTGTATTCCATGCGGTCCTGGGAGCCTATCTGCCCCGCGAGCACCGGACCCGTGTTGATGCCGCAGCCGATCGAAATGATGGGCTTGTGGTCCGTGCCGCGCGTCAGATTGTACTCGATGAGCTCGCGGCGCATCATGAGCGCGCAGTCGAGCGCGTTCACGGTGTCGTTCCCGTGGGACACAGGCGTGCCCCAGATGGCCATGATGGCGTCGCCGATAAACTTGTCCACGACCCCGTGCGTCCCGTTCACGCAGCCCACCATGCGCGAAAGGTACTCGTTCAGGAATTCCACGACCTCCTCCGGCTCGAGCGTTTCCGAGATCGCGGTGAATCTCCGGATGTCGCTAAAGAGCACCGCGACGTTCTTGCGCTCGCCCCCCAGCGCCAGGTCCCCGCGCATGGCCGCCTCGGCGATCTCCTTGTTCACGAACTTCCCGAACGCGGCCTTGATCTTCTCGCGCTCCTCCAGGCCCCGCCCCATCTCGATGAAGGAGCTCGTGAGCTCGCCTATCTCGTCGCGCGTCGTGGGGCGTATGTCCACCTGGTAGTTCCCGTCGCGGATAAGCTTGGTCGCGTCGACCAGGCGCACGATGGGGGTCGTGATCGACTTCCCGAAATAGAATATGACCATGACCCCCACGGTGAGGACGATGATCATGAGGTAGATGTTCCTGCGCTGGATGTTGTAGACCTCTTCGAGCGCGCGCTGCTCCTCCACCGTGGTGATGACGCCGCAGGCCCCGATCCCCGTCTTCTGGAAGGACCCGATGTGGAACACCCCGTTCTCGTCGCGGTAGCGCGTCTTGCCGTTCACGGAATTGCCGGTCATCATCATCTTGACGATGGGCAGGTCTATGAAGTTCCCGCCCGAGACCACGATGTTCACGTCCGGGTGCGCGATGATATCGCCCTGGTCGTTCACCATGAAGGCCTGCGTCACGTCGCCCCTGGTCTCGAACGCCTTCTGGATGTTCGCGAGGGACACGAAACAGATCATGATGGAATTCACGCGCCCCGCCGGGTCGCGCTCCTCGGGCATGCACAGCGCCATCACCGGCGCCGAGAAGGACTGCGAGACGTTGTGTATGATAAGCTCACCCGTGAACGAGCGCGCGAGGGTCTTCCCGTTCGCGGCCGCGGCCGCCTCGATCGCCGGACGCGTCACCTGGAGCCGGGCGAGGAGATCGTCGTTGGAAAGCTGCCGGTCGAAACGCACGCCCTCGCCCTCCGGGGAGCGTTGCGCCGTGGAGGCGAACATGATGTCCTGGTCCCCGCGGATGGGCGAGTCGGCCGGGTCCGCGCCGGGGCGCGCGGCCGAGATGTCGATGAGGCGCGCGCGCTTGATGATCGACTCGAAGTCCGAGGAGACCTTGAGCGCGAGGACCTCCGCGAGTTTGACGCTCGCCTCGTCGACCTGGATCCGGTTGTAACGGCTGAAGAAGTAGGTCGCGACGAAGATCATGCCCGAGAGCGAGACCGCGATGATGATCGAGATGATTGAAATGAGCTTGAACTGGAGTGAGCGGTAAAAGGGTGCGGCATGCGCTGCCCCGTTCGCCGGGAGCGGCGCCGGGGATACCGGACGTGCAGGCTTCACCTGCTTTACCCGGCGCTCTTTCCTGCGCTTTGGGGCGGGCACCTCCTCCGCCTGTACCTCGGGGATGCCCTCATCCGCGGATGACAGTGCGGTTTCCGCAGGGGTCAGAGCCTCTTGCGCGGTGGGTGCCGGCGCAGGGGTCAGAGCCCCATCCACGACGGGCGCCGGTACAGGGGTCAGAGCCTCTTTACCCGCGGGCGCCTTATCGGTGCCCGGCGTCTCCTTGCGGACGAGCCTTCGTGCAGCCGGAAGCGCGTCCAGGATGGGGGTGAGACGCTCCTCTCCCAGTGCGGGCGCCTGGAGCACATCGAGCGTCACTTCGCGAAGGGTATCGGACCCCCATGCCTCCTCCCCGCCCCGGTTCAGGTTCAGGTAGTCCCCGAAATGGTAGACATACCCCCCCTCCTCGTCCGGGGCCCTCCGGCCCCCGCGCAGGCAGTGCGCCATGTCGATCGCCCCCGGTGCGTCGACCCCCGCGGCCACGTAGGCGCAGGCGACCACGGTGGGCGCGTGGCTGCGGCCGTAGGAAATGAGGAGCGTATTGGAATCCCGAAGGGACGCGAGAAGGTCGTCGGCGGCGTTGCGCATGGAGGTGAACCCGCCGATATCGAGCGCCTCGATATGGTCGGAGTATGCCGCGATCCCCTCCTGGCGCAGGAGGGCCGTGAGCGCCCGGTAGCGGTCGGCATGGACGGGCGCGGAGGTAATGATCACGGCGTTGCGCGCCCCGGCCGCGTGCGCGCGCTCCAGCACGGTCCGCGGAAGCCCCGCGGGCGTGGACGGATCGTCCGCCATGGGGAATTCGAAGTACAGTATGCGGCGGGCGCGGGAAATGGCGACGGTGCTCATTATGGGCATGTCCTCTTCGGGGCGCTCATTGTGCCGCCCGGGTCGATCATCGATTAATACTAATATCGCTTAGTGTCAAGGAATCTTCAATATTATTTGTAACGGTTCGCCCCGCCCGCGCGCCCCGGCCCCCGAAAAAGTCCTTGAAGCCCGCGCCGGACATGCCTATATTCCCGTGAAAGGTACGACTCCCTCCTCCGGCTGTCTTTTCACGGCGGGGAGGGGTCCGATACTCTTACGCCGCCGGGGGACCATGCCCAGGGACATTCTCATCATAGACGACGACAAGAAGCTCGCCGGTCTCCTCACCGAGTACCTCGCGAAATTCGAGCTCCGCTGCCGCGCGGCCCACACCGCCGGGGACGGGCTCGCCCAGATCGCGCACGCCGTCCCGGACCTCGTGATACTCGACGTGATGCTTCCCGGCATGGACGGCTTCGAGGTGTGCCGGCGGATACGCGCCTCCCATACCGTCCCCGTCATCATGCTCACCGCCCGCGGCGAGCTCGCCGACCGCGTCGTGGGTCTCGAGATGGGCGCCGACGACTATCTTCCCAAGCCCTTCGAGCCGCGCGAGCTCGTGGCGCGCATCCAGTCCGTGCTCCGGCGCAGCTCCCCCCGCGCATCATCGCGCATCGCGCGCTTCGCCGGGCTCGAGATCGACTACCACAGCCGCGCGGTGCACGTGGACGGTAACCCCGTGGAGCTCACGGCCATGGAGTTCGGCGCGCTCGCGGTCTTTACGCGCAATTCCGGGATCGCGCTCGACCGCGACCGCATATTCGAGCTGTTGAAGGGATTGGACGACGATTCCTACGACCGGTCCATCGATGTGCTCGTGAGCAGGCTGCGCCAGAAGCTGGGCGACGATCCTAAGGCCCCGCGCTTTCTCCGGACCCTGCGCGGCACGGGCTACATGTTTATCGGCGGGGAGGACGGGGGCGCACATGGATAGAAAGGGCGTCTTCCGAAAGCTCCGCGGCTCGCTCTTCGCGCGGCTACTCGCCGTCATCGTGCTCCTGGGCGTCGTCATCAACCTCGCCGTGGGGGCGTTCTTCCGCACGCATTTCGCCTACCGCGGCCGTGCCGTCTTCGCGCGCAACATGAGCGCGTACATCGGGTACCTCGTCCGCGATATCGGCCTCCCGCCCGACCTGGGCGTCGCCGAGAAGCGCGCATCCGATCTTCTTCTATATATAAGCATCTCCGGCAGGGGCGTCGAGTGGACGAGCCCCGGCGGCACCCCCGCCGACCGGCGCACCCTGGAACGCCTGCGCCCGTTCGGCGAGGGAAAGGCGGGCGTTCACCTCGGTCGGATGGTCTACGTCGTCGAGAAGGAGGGCTACACCTTCGTGTTCGTCCCGCGCGGGGACGCCGCCCCCGACGAGTTCGACGCCTCGCTCTTGCTGCTCATCGCGCTCCTGTGCGCGGCGCTCGCCGGGACCTGGTTCGCGATACGCCGCATCCTGGGTCCCCTCACGCTCATCGCCCGGGGGGTGCGCGAAACCGCGCGCGGAAATTTCGACAATGCCCTCCCCGTCCGCGGCGCCGACGAGCTCGCCGCGCTCTCGGATTCCTTCAATTCCATGAACACGACCATTGCGCGGATGCTCCGCTCACGTGAGCAGCTCCTCCTGGACGTGAGCCACGAGCTCCGCTCGCCGCTCACGCGGCTGCGCCTCGCCTGCGAACTTATCGACGATCCAAATGCGCGCGCCGGCATCCTCGATGATGTGAACGTGCTCGAGGGCATGGTCCGCGAGCTCCTTGAAAGCGAACGGCTCGACCACCCGGCGGGTGCCGTTATGCGCGAACCGGTGGATATCTCCGCCCTGGTCCGCGAGGCCGCGGCGACGGCGGCGGGGGGCCGATACGCGTTGGGCCAGGAGGGCGCACCTCCCCCCGCGGTACGTGGCGACAGGGAGCGCCTGGGCATCGTGTTCCGGAACGTCATCGAGAACGCCGTGAAGTTCACCCCGGCGGACGGGCCCCCGATCTCGATCGCGATCTCGCATAACGAGGATTCCATCGTCGTGGAGGTGCGCGACGGCGGCCCGGGCATCGGCCCGGAAGACCTCCCCTTCATTTTCGAGCCCTTCTACCGCGCCGACCGGGCCCGCTCTCACGAGCGCGGCGGCTACGGCCTGGGCCTGTACCTGTGCAAGCGGATCGTCGAGGCGCACGGGGGGAGCATCGAGGCGACGAGCGCGCCGGGCAAGGGGACGGCGATCAGGGTGAGCCTTCCGGCGGGGTGAGTTGTTAATGAGGTATTATCTACAATTTTATATTGACAGTATATATCTGTAGGGGATTGAAGAAGCTCATCGCCCTCGAACGTGAGTCGCCCCGCTCCGCGGCGTGGAACGTTTCCGGGATGCTCATTTTTCGCGGCGACGACGCGCCCGACTTTGGCGGAATACGCTGCGTCAACCACCTGCGGTTCATTGAGGAATTTACGGGACAGGACTCGAGTGAACCGGCGAAATAAACGGATGACGAATTAATTCCAATAACGGTTTTTCGAACGAACCGCGCCGGAATCGAATCATGTCCCGGGACCTGCTTTCCCCGCCGGGCAGCCACATAAACCGTGAAGACCGCCCGTGACGTCCCGTACAGGTCCCGGCTTCTTGTTCGCAATGATGGCCATCGATCCGGTCAAGGCTCCTGCGGCGTCATTCATGATCATGATTGTCCAGGCCCTATTTATCGCCGCCGCCAAGGACACGTGTCAACATTTAATCCTGCCTGTACCTGCCCCGCGCCTGAACGGAGCGTATCGGCGCCGGCCCGGCCCCTCCGTATTCCCTTGACCATTACCCCTATCACAAAAACTGCCTCAGGAGCCCCCCTAAATCCCCCGAAGGGGGACTCCAGCAATCGGCAAAATATGCAATTTTCTACCATTGGCAGATGTCGTTGCCCCCCGCCGGGGGTATAGGGGGCGTTTTTAACTTGTGGGTAATGGGTAGCCGTATTCCCGGGAGGATGCTGCGTGTGAATAGTACTTGCATTTCCCGGTGAGGGTTCTATTAAATAAGCATGCTTATCACGTCAATCAACGACTCAAACAAGTCTCATACACTCGTATTCATGAAGCTCAACTATTCCAGGAGGGTACTTTATGGACGATAAGAAAGTCGAAAGTCGGTGGAAAAACCTTATCAAATCCGACGATTGGATGTCGGTCTGGATCGGATTCCTGGTCCTGATCGTCTTCATGGTCGGTCTCACGTTCCAGTCTCCAAAGTGGAAATGGGTGACCGACGGGTCTTTCCAGGAAAAAATCGAGAAGTGGGCGCCCAAGGCGGACGGGCTGGCAAAAGATGCCGACACCAAGAAAGAGGATGCGCTGGCAACCGAAGCCAAAGCGTTGAAAACGGCGCTTGACGCCAAGGACCGGAAGGCCATCGGCGAAGCCGCGAAGAAATTCGAAGCGGCCGCGAAGGGCGCGAAGGACGGCGATCTCAAGAAGAAGGGCGAAAAGCTCGGCAAGGATATCGCCGGAACGGCCGGTGCGACGGTGAGCAAGGTATTCTCGGCGCAGAACATGCTGCCTGCCCTGTATCTGCTGGCCGGACTCTGGGTGCTCGGCATGATCGGCATGCTCCTGATGGGCCTGCCGGCCGGAAAGTTCGCCGGAGGTTTCCCCATAATCTTCATTCTGTCGGCGCTCGCCTTTTTCATCGCCGGCAATGATATTATCAGCTATTACGGCCTCGAGGTCGTTTTCTGGGCTCTTATCTTCGGATTGCTTATAAGCAACACGATCGGCGTGCCCGAGTGGCTCAAGACCGCGGTCAAGACCGAGTTCTTCATCAAGATCGGCCTGGTCATGCTCGGGGCCGAGGTCCTGTTCACGACGATCGTCACGGTCGGCGCATACGGCATGATCCAGGCCGTGGTGGTCATCGCGGCGGTGTTCTACGTCTGCTACTGGCTCGCCAAGAAGCTCGGGCTCGACGATGAATTTGCCTCCATCCTTGCCTCCGCGGTATCGATCTGCGGCGTTTCGGCAGCGATCGCCGCAGGCGGCGCGGTCAAGGGCGACTCCAAGAAAGTAAGTCACACCATTTCCCTCGTGCTCCTTATGGCCGTACCCATGCTGATCCTTCAGCCCCTCATAGCCAAGTGGGTCGGGATGTCACCCGCGGTCGCCGGGGCGTGGATCGGGGGAACGATCGACACCACCGGGGCGGTGGTCGCCGCCGGGGCGATAGCGGGCGATAAGGCCATGTCGGTCGCGATCGTCGTCAAGATGGCGCAGAACGTGCTCATCGGCGTCGCCGCGTTCGGGCTCGCCGTGTGGTTCTCCATGAAGCAGGGATCCGCCACCGGTGAGAAACCCGGGATCAGGGAGATATGGTCCCGCTTCCCAAAATTCGTCCTGGGTTTCATCATCGCATCGGTTTTCTTCTCATTCTTCATGACCGAGGCCAGCGCGAAAGCCGTCACGGATATCACGAAGGAAATCCGGGTATGGTGGTTTACCCTCGCGTTCCTGTGTATCGGCCTCGAAACCAAGTTCAAGGAGCTTGTCGCGATGGGCGGGGGCAAGCCGGCGCTCGCGTTCTCGGTGGCGCAGCTCTTCAACATCGTCTGGACGCTGATAATCGCCTACCTGATCTTCGGCGGAATACTTTTCCCGGTTCCCCTGTAGGCATCGCTTATTTGAAACAGAAAACGGCGGACACGAGTTGTCCGCCGTTTTTATTTATGGTTCCGATACTACTGAAGGGCAATTCGTGCCGGTACCGACGATCAAATTCCGTACAGGTACGGGCATACCTTGCAGCCTTCCAGCGGCTCCGGCATGCCTTTCCTCGCCTCTTCCATGATCTGCCTGAGGTACTGGAGCGAGGGTTCGCGGTCATACCCGGCGATCCTGCGATTGAATGATTCGTACCTCTCCTCGAAGCGTGTCCGGTACAATATGCACGAAGGCGTTTCCCACAGCGAATCGAGCTCGTCGGCGGGAAGCGCGCCGTAGTGGACAGACGGCATTACGACCTCCTTCCCGAGCCAGGTCGTCGCACCGCCGTACGCGAGGTTGATGCACGGCGAAACGCGCCCGTCATAGCGCACGAACACCGACGACCGCGGGTCCTGCGCGCAGACCGGCTGCTCCTCGGGAACGAACGAAAATCCGGATACCTCCACCTCCAGGCGCTTTCCAAGCCTGCGGGCTTTCGACACCATCTTCTCGTAGCGCCGGACCTCCCGGTTTCGCGTGCCGCCGAACAGCCCGAATCCCCTGCCCGACTCGCCGCGGATGACGTCGCACTGCTTGAAGGTGATCCGGTCGAACGAGTACCGTGCGGCAAGCCGCACCATGTCGTCGAGCTGGTGGATGTTGTCGTTCATCATGACGAAAATGATGACAAGACGCGGGCGGCCTCGTTTTTTCAGCGACGCGAGTGCTTCCATGTTTTCGATGAGACGGTCGAAGCGCGCGCCTTTTCGGATCGAATCATACACCGCACCGGTCGCACCGTCGATCGACAGCGCGATCCAGTCCACGCCGGCATCGACGATGCCCCGGGCGCGCTCTGCCGTAAGGAGGCTGCCGTTTGACAGGAATCCCGTCACGCAGCCCGCGCCGTGCGCCTCCGCGATCCACGAAGGGAGATGGGGATTCATGAGCGCCTCGCCGCCTCCCGAAAAGTCGATCGACGCGACGTCGCCCAGGTGGGGGCGGAGCGCGGCCCACACCTCCTCCTTCATGAGGCCCTCGCTTCCCGCCGCGGCGCGGACCTGGTCCCACGGGCACATGATGCAGCTTAGGTTGCACGCGATCGAGGTCTCGACCTGCCAGAGACGCCAGCGCCGCGCGCGGAAAGTACCTCCTCCCCCTTCCCCGTCCAACACCCTTTTCCTGAGCGGTTCGAGCCTGCGCTCCACCCTGCGCGGCCACAGGAGCGAGAGTACCGCCATGGCACGGCCGCTCCGGTCGAGCCATTTTTCGCCGGGCATTCCTTTTGACGCTTCGAAAACCTCGCGCGCCACCTCGTCCCGCGGATCGCCACAGGTTTCCCGCGGACAAATCCGGTCCCGGCCCGGCTCCCTGAGCGCGTTCTCCTCGAACGCCGTGGCCGCCGTTCCCGGGTAGATATTTATGACATCGACGCCCGTTCCGGCCAGCTCAAGGCGCATGGTGTTCATCATGATGGCGAGCGCCGACTTGCTCCCGCCGTACGACCCGTTCGTGACTATGGGCACCCGTCCGGCGAAGCTCACGACGTTCACGATTCGGCCGGAGCCCCGCGCCTTCATGCCGGGAATCAGCGCGCGCGCAATCGCGAGCGGGGCGAACATGTTGACTTCGAAAAGATACCGCAGGCGCTCCTCGTCCGCCTCATCCATCGTCGCGAAATAACCGAGACCGGCGTTGTTCACCACGACATCGATGCGCCCGTAGATCGATTCGGCCTCGCGCGCGAGGCGAGGCCCTTCCCCGGTGACGGAAAGATCCGCCATAACGATCTCCGCGCGCTCCGGGTTGGCGAGCGCTGCACGCAACTCTTCGAGCGCCGTGCGGGACCGCGCGGAAAACACGAGGCGCGCCCCGGCCTGTGCGAGCATGCGCGCGAGCGAGGACCCCAGCCCGCCGGTTGCGCCGGTCAGGAGTACGATCTTGTCATTATAGTCGAATTTTTTTCTCATGAATCCTTACGTCATGCGGTTGGTCGAGGCTGTCATGATTCTATCGAATACGCGGGCGGGAAATTAGTTTAGCGGGCCGCCCATTCCCGCCTGATGACGCCTAGTTCTTCATCGATTTGCTTTTTAGATCCTCGCGCCGCGCCTCGAAATTTCCTGGGATCGAATTCCTTATGTTTTTTCAAGGATATCGCGATTTCAAGCTGCTGATGCTCGAATTCCGGGGGGATGGAAATTATTCCTTTCAGTCTATCCGCAGGCACCGTGACCGTATATTTGTTCATTCACCGTCTCCTATATCTATATATACGAATAAAGGCATTGTTTTTCAAATCTTTTTTAATAATGTCAAAGATACGCCAAGAGAATGGAATAAGAGTAAGAACCAGTTGTATCACCGTTCTTGTTTAATCTGGAATACTTCCTCCATCCTCTTCCCAATATACGGCGCCAGGGTCCGCGCATAGCTCCCCGTAATATGATCGCCGTCGCGGTAGACGAGCACGTTCCCGATCACGACCGGGCAGTTTCCGCCTTCACAGAAAAACTCGGTGAGATCCAAAAGCTCCACAAGCGGCATGCGCGACGCCTCGATGAGCGGGTCGTCGTGGCGGTCAAGCGCCCACTCCCGGGTGTGGTCGCATCTGCCCGTAGTATCACGGTTCATCGCCACACACGAGGGGACGTCATAGATCGGACGCGGGTTGTCGCGGATCACGAGTACGCGGATTCCCTTTGCGGTGATTCGTCCCCAAAACGAACGGTATCCCGCGACTATTTCCTGCGTCCCCGGCACCATGTAGACTTCGTTGTAGATGTTGGGCATGCCGCCCGTCGTGACGACGAGGTCGGGCTTAAGCTCGATAATGAGCCTGGTCGCATCCGCCTTCCAGCTTTCGCAGTCCGGTTTCACGAGCCCCGTCGCGCGCACGCTGGTCGGCGCGTCGCAGGGAAGGCACGCCGATTTCTGGAGAACCACGATGCGCCAGTGGTTCCGGTCGGCGAGCCGCTCCATCGCGGGAAGGTACTGGACCGCGTGAGAATCGCCCAGAAGCACGATCGTGCGTTTCCCGCCCGGCTCTCCGTATTCGCACGGGCTCGCCGTCATGGTCTGGCGCGCGTCGCAGCCGTCCTCGTAGACGGAGGGCGCGTCCTTCCTCGCGACCAGGGGATCGGGACGGAGCGCGGCGCCGGGACGACCGGGCCTCCGGTGCGCGGGATCGAGCGCCGCCGCGCCGGGATAATCAGGGTCCTCGACGAGGAGCGCGTCCAGCTCCTGTTTCGCGGCGCGTTCCGTCTCATTCTGCACCGCGATGCGATGACAGGAGAAGAACACGACGGGCACGATGAACAGCGCAGCCAGTATATAGGGAACCGGGCGTTTATGAAGGCGCAGGAAGCGCGCCACGGCCCCGCGCCGGAATGGATCCTCGACCACGTGCTTGGAGAGCGCGCCGATAAGCAGGGAAAGCAGCACGGGCACTACCCCGCCCTTGAGCGCGGTGGCAAGGCCGGAACCGGCATGCTCCGCCCACAGCGGGAGAAACAGTATCAGGGGCCAATGCCACAGGTAAACCGAATACGAGATGTCCCCCAGGTACTGCGCCGGTTTCCAGGCGAGGAAACGGGCGGGCGAATATCTTCCGCCCTGCCCGGCCGCGATCACCGCGAACGCGCCCAGGGTGGGTACCAGGGCGATCCAGCCGGGAAACGCCATGTGCAGAGTGAACGCGACGCCCGAGACGAGGATGGCGAGCAGCCCGGTCCACGAAAACGCCGTGCGGAGCCGGTTGGAAAGGCGAACCGAGGGCATTATCGCGGCGAGCACCCCTCCCAGGGCCAGCTCCCAGACGCGCGTCGTCGTCACGAAGTACGCCGCCGCGGAGCCGGAGTAGGTGAACAGGATGCAGTGCAACAGCGATCCCAGAAACACCATGAGCGCGGCAAGCCCGAATACGAAGCGCCGCCGTTTTTCGAAAATGCGCGTTATGAGAAATGCCAGCACGGGCCATACGAGATAGAACTGCCCCTCTATGGAAAGGGACCAGTAATGCTGCACCGGTGAGGGATCGGCCCCGCGTTCGGCGTACGAGACGGACTGCGCGGCGAGCGTCCAGTTCACGACATACAGCGCCGCGCCGATAATCTGCCATCCCGTGGCGATCCACCGCGTGGGGGGGAGGAACTTTACAACGAGCGGGAGTATGATCATGAGCACGACCGCCGCGGCCGGGACCAGGCGCCGGATACGGCGGCCCCAGAATGCCGGCAGGTCGATGGCCCCCCGACGGTCCGATTCGTCGAGCAGCAGTCCGCTTATCAGGAACCCGGAAAGGACGAAGAAGACATCCACGCCCACGAGGCCCCCCGACAGGGCGGACGGCCACATGTGATAGAAGAGCACGAGCAGGACGGCGACGCCGCGCAGGCCCTGGAGCTCGGGACGGAATTCCTTGTCCGCATCGGTTTTAGTCATCGAGTTTTCCTTGAAATCCTGGTCCATTCGGGATTCACATCCCTGGTATTCGAAGGGGCGCGGCGCGCTCCGGAAAAAAAGTTCTTGGGAAGGATTTCAGAGAGCGGAGGCGAGGTCAAATAGAATTCAATCAGGGGCCCGGACTCACGATTCGAAAACCAATATCACCACCTTTGCTGTTTGGATCGCTCCAGTGTCGATATGCCGAGCGTGTAATTACGTCGTGGCTGCCCCACGAGCCTCCACGCAAAATTCTATATTTTCCATCAGCCGGACCTTGTGGATTTTGTTCCGGACTGTCACTGTAGTATTTGTCACCATACCAGTCACCGCACCATTCCCAAACATTTCCGTTCATGTCGTAGAGTCCCCATATGTTTGACCTTCTGGTACCTACGGGGTGTGTTTGCCTGCCTGAGTTTCCGGAATACCAGCAGTACTCGCCGTCCATCTCATTTCCCCAGAAGTACGTATTCTGCCCACCGGCATTACAGGCGTATTCCCATTCGGCCTCGCTCGGAAGCCTCACGACCATATTATACTTTGCACTCCATATATCGCAAAATGACTTCGCGTCGCTCCAGTTGATAAAGTGAACTGGATAGTCGTCACCTATTCCATAATTCGAATTGTTACAAGGGTCGACTCCAATGGTTGAACGGTATTGCTTCTGGGTCAGTTCGAATTTACTCATCCAGAAATCCTTTACCGCAACCCGGTGCTGCGGTTTTTCATTGAGATTAGCTCCCCCCATAATATAAATTCCTCCCGGTATAAACACAAACTCAATATCACCGATCGTTTTAACTTTGATGTTCAATGGATTTATCGTGCGTATTCCAGAGCTTGTTTTTTCCGCTTGTAACTGTCGTGACAATCGCTTCTCGGCAATATTGGTATCCCAGGCTTCAGGCATATCATCGCGAGTGATTTCATCCGTTCCAATTACCCTTGAAATAGTGTTAAACGCGGCGACGGCTTCGCGTGTTGCGAAAACTTGAAAAGTCCCGGTAATAAGTTTTCGCGCTTCTTTAAGCGCGCCCTTCGCTTCCGATGTCTCATCTTTGAAGTTATAGAATTCAGCCAGGTCGGCGAGAGTTTTTATTCGATTCTGAACAAAGCTTCTACCTGTTCCATTGACTGTTCTGGTTTTTTCAGAAAGTTTTGCGGTTATTTCCAACTTAGCCGCCTCGTCGCGAACGCGATTTCCGTATGAGCGTCCCTTTTGATAACTTTCCAGCGCGTCTGCAAATCGGTATTCGTGATAATGGACGTCTCCCTGCTTTTCGAACAGCACTACCATTGCTTTGCACGCGGCATCTTCGCGTCCCTCGATCGTTTTCAATATTCCGGAAATCGCATCACCCCGTGCATAAGCCGGAATGTCAGCAATTATTCTTTGGCGAACCTTGCCGTATTCTTCCAATATATTCTCAAGAAACGATTCATCGGCTTTCATCTCGGATTGTAATGCGCTATCGACCTCTTCTATTTCCGCCTTATAAAGCATCGCGTACGATGCATCGGCACGTCGCTTCGCACCTTCGGTAAATTCCGCCATCTTCTTCTGGCTTTCTTCCGTGAGCTTGGAACGGATACGATCGAGTATTGACACGTATTGTTTGGCTGCTTTTTTGTAGTTACCGTCTTTAAACAGTATATCGCCTTCCTGCATGAGTTCTTTCGTGTAGCCAAGTATTTTTTGTACGGATTCATCGGTAGAATTGAAATTTAGAACGGTGATATCAACACCCCTTTGCGTATCCACCTCGATCCCTTTTAAGGAAATTGCGCCCTTAAATACCTCCTCGCGGGGTTTCTTCATTGTATACGCAGGGTCGACAAGTTTGGCCGCCGCCTCGCGTACAAAATGAGGAAGAAGCTTCTCTGTAAAACCCTCCTTAACCATCGATTTCGTGCTGATGGCAAAGGACTTTGGATCGCGTGTGAGGCAGTTCAGGACGAGCGTGAGATTCCCTCCCTCTCCGCGTAAATCTCCGTAAATGATTTCATCGGCGTTGATTGCGTCTGCAATCTGCTGAATACAGGACTCCGCGCCGCAGCCGGCGATCATGATTTTTTCGGCCTGTTTGTACATCACCTTCACTGCTTCGTCATCCATTACATAATATTCATGCCCATACCGCTCTATGATTGCGAGTTTAAGGCCTTCGCGCACCTCTGCCGCCAGTTTCAATGGAACCCCGTCTGTCTTTACAGTGGAAATATACAGTTTTTTCTTGGCGTCTCCTGCATGTGCTTTACGATATTCCACGCTCCCTGCGAGCAAAGATAGTAATAGCACCAGGCAAAAAGAAGTCATACGCCTTCCGGGCAGCGGACTCGTTCCCAACGACAATTTCATCAGTGAATCCTCATTCCAATCGATAATATATTTTATGCTGACCGATATAATTCATGAAAGAAAATGAAAATCAAGAATAAAACCGCTCCTCTAAATCCGCATGAAAAGCAACGCGCCCCGTCATACGGCGGGTGTTATCGGTACACCGGCATTCCGGCCGCGAGCATGTCCTTGAACCGCGCGTCCTCCGGATCGAGCGCGCACTTCGCGATCGTCATCATGGGAAAGAGCACCTTGAGCCGGGCCTTCTGTCCGTCGATATACACGTACACGATGTCATGCGGCCTCACCTGCGCCATGGATGCGGAGGCGATCACGACGAGATCCCCCTTGACCTGGTATATCTTTCCCAGGAGCCGGTCGATCTCCTTCTTTCCCGCGTCGTCCCTGCGCGCGGCCGCCGCGACGCCGGTCATGAGCTTTTTGCACTTGAATTCGCCGGAGTTGGTGTTGTCGTCCAGCCTCCATTTTCCCGCGAGGTATTCGCCCTTGAGCGTCCCTATCGAGGCGATCACGGTGGTCTTGTTGGAGGGAATCGTGTACATGTAGGAGAGCGTTTTGCCGTCCCACGACGAGGACTGGATGGAAAATTCCTCAGCGCTCTGGCTGTCGATAACCGCCGCGACCCTGTACCCGCCGTTTTCCGCGCGCACCGTGACGAGGTCGCCCCACTTGACGTCCTGCCATACTCCCTCGATCGACGCGCCCTCGTCCAGGCGATCGAGCGGCACCGCCGTCGAAGTCGCCATGCAGGCGTTCATCGAGGCGATAGAGAGGATAACGACTAATTTAATCAGCGTGTCCGATATTTTCATAGAGTCTCCCCAAAGCCGTTATGCGCGAATGGATGCCGATTCATCTCGCGGCGATTTCACGGCGCATACTGCGACGTACGCACTCCGCGATTCGGACTTCACTCCCGTGTCCGATACCGCCTCGAACGAAGCCGATGCCGCGTTTTCCCGGAAACGGCGCTCGTCCTTCCGGAAAATAATTGACATACGGAAATGAATAGAATATCAACTTATTAAAATCAAACACTTTTCAGGAGTTTAATCATGAGGAAAGCATTAATCTTATTCTTCGCCGCATTGCTGATAGTATCCGGCTGCGCCACGCTCAGCAAAAGCGACATTCCCGCACCGGCCGATCTCGTCAAGCTTGAACCGCAGAAGATAGACATCGCCTACGACGTGATGCTGCTCAGGGTGGATCTCCAGCGGCAGTTTACCTCGCACACGAGGACCGTCAGCTCGACCGACTCGAAGGGGCAAACCACGACCCGCACCGAAACCTACCAGGTGCCCGTGCCGTATCATTACTTGGGCGTCGATATGGGCAACGGCCTCTTCCTGGACGCGAACATGAACCTTTCACTCAACCTTTTCCAGCTCCTGGGGATCAGGAAGGACCAGGACTTCACGATCGTACGCAAGGGGCGCGGATTTTTCTCGTCCGATACGAAGTTCATCAAGGAAGGATCGAAGCTCACGATCGATTTCGGCGGCCTCTTCTCGTCGAAGACCGAGATCGAAATGAAGGATAACAACGCCCGCTTCAAGGGCGGGATACTCTCGAGCGACCAGGATATCACCGTCGAAAACGACAGGATCACCTACGATCCGCACGGCATGTTCGAGGGGTGGTCCAAATCACAGATAGTGAACGTGGGGTCCGGCGCGAGCATCCCCGGCTTCTGGAAGGACACCATGATCAACAAGAACAAGGACGGCTCGATCAACCTCGGGGAAGCGCTCGTAGTCCGTCACGAGGGAAACAAGGTGGTATTCAAATACGCCGGCTGGTTCGGCACCGAGCACGTCTTTACGATGGTCCGGACGAACAACAAGATCGTTTATTATGACGACAACATGAACGGCGTGATGATCGAGATCGCGAGCGACCGGGTGAAGACGAAGTCGAGCGGCGGGGAAGAGGAGTTTATCATCACGAAGAAATAGAGTGGATTGGGCGTGCCCTCGCAAGGGGTTGCCTGTCGGAAAAGAGAGAGGCCATACCCTCTCTCTTTTATTTTTCCCGCTGTTTCGCACGGATTACCCGGGACCCTGTAATGTCATACGAACGATCGCCTCTCGCCCCCCATTTCGACCAAAATTTTATAAAAAAACCATTGACACCAATTGGCCACTGAATATAGTTCACATATTGAATATTATTCAATACTTGATCCCCAGTTGGAGGCTTTATGACAAAAATGACCCCGTCGGAGGCTTTTGTAGAAACCCTTGCCGCTGAAGGCATTAAAGACATCTTCGGTATCGTTGGAAGCGCCTACATGGACGCCCTGGACCTCTTTCCCGCGGCGGGCATTCGCTTTATATCCGTAGCGCATGAACAGGCGGCGGCCCATGCCGCGGACGGCTACGCGAGGGTGACCGGCAAACCCCAGACCTGCATCGGGCAGAACGGGCCGGGCGCGGCAAATTTCATTTCGGCCGTAACGGCAGCGTTCTGGGCGCATTCGCCCGTCGTCGCGATCACGCCCGAGACCGGGAGCATGGGTATCGGCACGGGAGGGTTCCAGGAGCTCGACCAGATGCCCTGGTTCGAAAAATGCACCAAGTACCAGGTTCGCGTGAACCGTCCGGAGCGCATGGCCGAACTGACGCGCCGCTGCTTCTATATGGCCAAGCTCCTGTGCGGGCCCACCCAGCTCAACATCCCCCGGGACTATTTCTACGGGGACATCAACTGCGATATCTTCAAGACCGATGACGTCCATTACGGAAGCGGTACGGACGACCAGATAAAGAAGGCCGCCGAGATGCTCGCGAAGGCGAAATACCCGGTCATCCTCGCCGGCGGCGGCGTTTCCATGGCCAATGCCCATGCGGAAACGGGGGCGCTCGCCGAGTACCTGACCGCCCCGGTGGTGAACACCTACCTGCACAACGACACCTTCCCGGCCGGCCACGAGCTCGCCGTGGGGCCTATCGGCTACTGCGGATCGAAGGCTGCCATGAGATGCATCGCGAAGGCCGATGTCGTCCTCGCGCTGGGTACGAGGCTGGGGCCCTTTGGCACCCTGCCCCAGTATGATATCGACTACTGGCCCAAAAACGCGACGCTCATCCAGGTCGATTGCGATGGCACGCAGCTGGGCATCTCGAAAAAGATCGACCTGGGCATCCTCGCCGACGCGCGCGAATTCGCGAAGGAACTGCTGGCGGCCCTGAAAACGATCGACCAGAAACGCCAGAAAGACGCCGCGCGCCTCGCCGATATTACAAAGGAAAAAGGGATCTGGAAGGACGAGCTCGACGCCTGGTCCTCATCGACCAGCGCGCTGATGCACCCCCGGCGTTTCATCAAGGAGCTGACCGACGCGATCCCGGCCGGGTCAATCGTCGCCACGGACATAGGCAACAATTCCTCCATCTGCAACAGCTATTTAAAATTCACGGGATCGCGGCAGCATTTATCGGCCCTCTCCTGGGGAAACTGCGGCTTCGCCTACGGCGCCGCGCTGGGCGCGAAGATGGGAGCGCCCTCCTCGCCGGTGTTCGCCCTGCAGGGGGACGGCGCGTACGGGATCAGCGGTTTGAGCGAGGTCATGACGGCCGTCAGGGAGAACATCCCCGTAATCGCCGTCGTCTTCAACAACCATGAGTGGGGCGCCGAGAAAAAGAACCAGATCGACTTCTTCAAGAGCCGGTTCGTCGGGGCTGATTTATTGACTAATCCCGATTACGCCCAGATCGCGAAGGATATGGGCGCCGTCGGCTTCAAGGTCGACAACTACGCCGACGTCAAGGACGTGGTCAAGGAAGCCGTGAAATGCGGCAAGCCGGTCGTCATCAACGCCGTCATAGAGGGAGGCGAGAAGGTGCTCGCGGAGCCGTTCCGCAGGGACGCGTTCAAGCCGGCGGTGCGGTATCTTCCCAAGTACAAGCACCTGAGCATGGTGTAGGGACACGCACTGTTCGCGATGAACATCCTGGTCATCAACGCGGGAAGCAGCTCGCTGAAATTCCAGCTCAATGACGGCGATTCCGGCGATGTCATCATCCGGGGCCACTACCTCGAGATCGGTGATATCGCCGCGAAGCCTTCTACCGTAAGGAAGATCAGCGTTGACGGCCGGGATGAAACCGCGACGATCGCGAACTCCGATCACGGGGCAGCGATCATGGACATGCTCGGCATACTCAGGGAGCGCGGTTTCGTGAAGGATGAAGGGGACATCGCCGCGATCGGGCACCGTATCGTGCACGGCGGCGAGCGGTTCTCCGGCGCGACACTGATCACGCCGGAGGTGCTGGGATATATCGAGGAGATTTCCGTGCTCGCCCCGCTTCACAACCCGGTGGCGCTCACCTGCATTAAGGCGTTATCGGACCCCCTCCCCCGTGTGCCGCACTTCGCCGTGTTCGATACGGCCTTTCACCGGACGATACCCGAATCGGTATACCTGTACGGGCTTCCCTACGAATTGTATACGAAATTCGGCATCAGGAAATACGGATTCCACGGTTCGAACCATGCCCATATCGCGCTGCGCGCGTCCGAAATCCTGGGGCGCGATTCCGGCGACCTCAATATCATCACCTGTCACCTGGGAAACGGCCAGAGCGTGTGCGCGGTGAAGAAGGGAGAGAGCGTCGACACCTCCATGGGGTTCACCCCCCTGGAAGGGCTGCCCATGGGGACACGGAGCGGTTCGTTCGATCCGGAAATAATTTTTTTCCTGATGAAGCGCGGTTACGCGCCCGAGGCGATCCAGGCCATGATCAACAGGAAATCCGGCCTGCTCGGGGTGTCGGGGATAAGCAGCGACTACAAGATCATCGAGGAACGGGCGCGGGCGGGCGACGCGGCGGCGCGGCGCGCGAGCGACATCCTGATCAACCGCATCGTCTGTCTCATAGGCTCCTACACCGCGGAGATGGGCGGGGTCGACGCAATCGTCTTTTCCGGCGGGATCGGCGAGAATTCCGCGTATCTGCGCGGGCGGGTCCTGGGGCATTTCGGCTATTGCGGCCTTATTCTCGACGCCGCGGCGAACGAACGGGGAGACGAAATCATTACAGCGCCCGGAAGCAGCATACGGGCGCTTGTCGTGCCGGCGAACGAGGAACGGCAGATCGCGCGCGAAACGGCCAGGGCAATTGTGAACGTGAGCGGATAGTGGTTTACATATCCGATGAAGTTTTAAAATAATGTGCAGGAGATACCCATGGAAAAAATCATCGGCGGACAATTAGCGGCAGAAGCACTCATCGATCGCGGCGTGAAGCACATTTTTTCGATCAGCGGCGGTCATATCACCCCCATTTACCAGTTCCTGGAAAACACCAGCGTGAAAATCTTCGCCACGCGGCACGAACAGGCGGCGGTCTTCATGGCCGAGGCCTACGCGCGCATGACGCGGAAGCCGGCCGTGGCGATGGTCACCGCGGGGCCGGGCTTCACCAACGCCCTTTCCGGGATCGCGAGCGCGCGCCTCTCGAACGCGCCGATCATCCTCATCGCCGGCTGCGTGGGACTGGAAACCGCGGAAAAACTCGATCTTCAGGATATGACCCAGCTCCCCGTTATCGCGCCCATGGTCAAGAAGGCCCTGGTCTGCCATAACGCCGAAAGGGTTCCGGAATTCATCGACATGGCGTTCCGCTATGCGACCCAGGGCAGGCCGGGGCCGGTCTACCTTGAGCTTCCCTGCGACATGCTCAACGCGACCGCCGACATGACCAAGGTACGCAGATACGAAAGCACCGTCACCTCCCGCAGCGTGGATTGCGAGAGCGCCGGGAAAATCATCGACCTTCTTAAAGGCGCGAAGAATCCCATCATCATCGCGGGAAGCGGGGCATGGTATTCCGACGCCGGCCCGGAGCTCGTCTCCTTCGTGGAAAAAACCGGCATTCCCGCGTTCACCCTGGGCGGCGGGCGGGGCGTCATTCCCGACACGCATCCCCTGTGCTTCGAATCGTCCCTGGCAATCCGTCCGGGCGCGTCGCTCATGGGTAACATGGGGGCCGACCTGGTGCTTTTCCTGGGATCCCGGCTTTCGCTCTTCTATATTTTCGGCGACATCTTCAGCAAGGCGGCCAAGTTCATCCAGGTGGACATCGAGGCCGAGGAAATAGGCCGCAACCGCTCCGTGGACCTGGGCGTGGTGAGCGACGTCAAGGCGATGCTTGCCGAGCTCGTACGCATCGTGGACGAACGCAAGGTCGGCCCGACGCTGCAGCAGCAATACACGCCCTGGCTCGAGTTCATTAAAAAATCCGATGCCGAGGGGAAGGCCCAGGCCCAACCGATGTGGGAAAAGGCGGAAATGCCCATACATCCCCTGCGCCTCGCCCGCGAGATCGACGATTACATGGACCGCGAAGACGACATCGTCGTATCGGACGGCGGCGACACGGCCACCTGGATGGGGATGACCCGCACGGTGCGGAAGGCCGGCCATTATCTCGACTACGGCCTTTATGGCTGTCTCGCGGTGGGCCTGCCGTACGCCAACGCCGCGAAGCTCCTCAATCCCGGTAAGCGGGTGCTCCTGGTGATTGGCGACGGTTCGGTGGGATTCAACTTCATGGAATTTCATACGGCGATCAGGAACAATCTTCCCATCGTGGTGGTCGTGGCAAACGACACCCTGTGGGGCATGATCGCCCACAGCCAGCAGCTTCGCCTGGGCCATGCGATCAAGGACGGCACGGACCTGGGGCATGTCCATTACGAGAAGATGGTCGAGGCCCTGGGAGGGTTTGGCGCGTATGTCGAAAAACCGGAAGACATCCGTCCGGCGATCGAGGCGGCCTTCGCGTCGGGGAAGACGGCATGCGTCAACGTCATGGTGGACCCGTCGGTTATCAGTCCCGGCAGCGTCGCCCTGGCCAACCTCGGGGGATACAAGGCATAATACGCGGGTGCGGAAACATGCGCTGACTTGAAAAAGAAAACCGCCGCGCGCACCCGGGCGGTTTGATACCCAAACTCACAGGAGGCGGAATGAGCGATCAGCAGGTGTCCCGTGAATACAAGCTCTCAAAAGGCTACACGACGTACGTTTTCATTCTCCTGTTTCTCCTCTACTTTTTCGACTACGTCGACCGGATGGTGGTAACCTCACTCTTCCCGTTCCTCAAGGCGGACTGGGGGCTTTCCGACGCCCAGTGCGGCATGATGGTGTCGGCCGTCTACTGGTCCATCATCATCTTCACCATCCCCGTTTCCATTCTCGTCGACCGCTGGAGCCGCAAAAAGACCATTGGCCTCATGGCGGTCGTATGGAGCATCGCGACCGCGGTGTGCGCGCTCACCAAAAGCTTCACCCAGCTTTTCGCGACGCGCACGATTATCGGCATTGGCGAAGCCGGGTACGCGCCCGGCGGTACGGCGATGCTCTCGGGCCTCTACCCGGAGGAAAAGCGCTCGCGGATGATGGGGATATGGAACGCGTCCATTCCGCTGGGAAGCGCTGTGGGCATCGCGCTGGGGGGCATAATCGCGACGAACTGGGGCTGGCGGCACGCCTTCGGCATCGTGGCCCTGCCCGGGCTCATCGTGGCAATCCTGTTCTTCTTCGTGAAGGATTACAAGACCGTAAACCTGGTCAAGACCGTCGACGCGAACAAGGACGCGAAGGCACGCATGGGCTTCAAGGACATATTCCATGAATTCATCAACACGCCATCGCTCGTGCTCACGTATTTCGGATTCGCGGGCATGACCTTCGTGACCACCTCGCTCATCGTCTGGCTTCCGACGTTTTTCCAGCGCGTGCACGGATTGCCTGAGTCCCAGGCGGGCATCAAGGGCGGATCCGTGATGCTCCTTGCGCTTATCGGTTCGCCGCTGGGCGGGCTGCTCGCGGACTTGTGGATGAAGAAACGGCACAATGCCAGGCTTTTATTTTCGGCCATAGTGGCGATTATCACCGCGGTGATCCTGTTCCTGGCCTTTTCCGTGTTCGAGGGAAACATCCAGTACGTGTTCATTCTCTTCGCGGGCCTCGTGATCGTTGCGTTCCTGCCTGCGGCAGCGGCCGTCACCCAGGACGTGGTCCATCCGGGGCTTCGCGCGGTTTCCTACGCGATCTGCGCCATCGTGCAGAACCTGCTGGGATCGTCCCTGGGCCCCATCGTCATAGGTTCGATATCGGACGCGTATGACATACAATTCGCGCTCACGATACTGCCGGGATTCCTCCTGGTGGCGGCGGCGCTCTTTTTTGCCGGTTCATTCTTCTACACGCGCGATTTTGCCAAGGTGGAAAAGGTCGTGCTTGAAATAGAATAGTTTCGGGCGTGCACAAGGCCGGGGGTCTAGCTGCTCCCGGCCCGATTTTTCGACCGGCGTATCGGTCCCCGGCGGATGCGAGAACCGGTTTCATCGCCGCATCGCGACGGCAACCGGTCAT
Source organism: Spirochaetota bacterium (assembly GCA_004297825.1). NCBI lineage: Bacteria > Pseudomonadati > Spirochaetota > Spirochaetota bacterium. The sequence goes on along the minus strand of SCSX01000051.1, from coordinate 15,355 downwards.
GATAAAAGGCTTGCCGGAATGGAACCATACGCGGAAAATATCAGACCTCAAATCGAAGCACTATTACTCAAGGCACGGAATATGGGATCGCAGGAAAGAAGGGAACGCGAAAAAGAGGCGCGAAAGGAGCATATTTTAGGTGTGGCCAGGACGCTCCTGCTTAAAAAAGGCCTGCACGCGACCACGGTAAACCAGATAGCAAAACTCGCGGAATTGAGCGTGGGCACGATATATCTCTACTTCGAGAACAAGGAGGATATTTTCGCGGCCCTCCAGGAGGAAGGACTGGAGCTTTTGAACCAGCAGATCGCCCTCGCCGTATCCGCCGTCACGTCCCACCAGGAAAGGGTCAGGGCGATAAGCAGCGCCTATATCGATTTCAGCGAAAAGCACGCCAATTATTACGACGTCATCACCTACTTTCTCTCGACATCCGAACAGTTTTTCCCGAAACGCCTTAAAAACAGGATAGATAAAATCGGGGCAAGGATTATCGAGTATTGCGCCGGCGTAATCGAGGCGGGGATAGATTCGGGGGAATTCAAAAAGGTCGACACCAGGAAGCATACCATGTGGCTCTGGGGCGCGCTGAACGGCCTCATCCAGTTCAGGAAAATGGAAACCACTATTTTACAGAAAGAGAGCTACCGGAAGGTCGTCCAGTACGCCCTGGATAATTTCATGGACACGCTGGTCGCCAAAAAGTAACCTCCCGCCTGCACGCACCCTCCAAGGCATTTTAACAGGGATTGACAGGATGGACAGGGATTAGCCTGTCCCATCATTATACCAATCCTGAATATCCTGTATATCCCTGTTAATTCCTACGTGACGTCCCACTTGATGTAGGGAGTCTTTATTTCCGGCATCGCGTTGACGATGAGCTCGACCAACCCGCCGTAGGTAAGACCGGATTTCTCCTGCGCGCCGTAGTACTCGAAGATGTCCCTGATCTGTCCCTTGCAGTTCGAGCAGGGCGCGCAAACGTATTTCTTTATTTCGGGCCCGGGTGAATCCGAGAACGCTTCGAGTATCTGCCTGAATTTCATCCTGCCCGACACACTCACGCGCCAATCCTTGAAGTTATGCTGCGACATGATCGCGGCGCCGCCGCCTCCCCCGCAGCAGTAATTGTTCACGCCGTGCGGCTCCATCTCGCGAAACCGCGGGCAGATTTTTCGCAGTATCCTGCGCTGCGGCTCCACGATTCCCAGGTTGCGGACGATGTTGCAGGGATCGTGCAGCGTTACCGGGAAATCGTTCCTGGACGGATCGAGGGCGATCCTGCCGCTCGCGACGATGTCCTCGATGAAGGTGAGGGAGCTTTCACGGGGTATGTTGAGATTGCCCGTAAGAATGCGGTCCGCGATCGTCATCATGGCCTTGTGCTGGTGGCCGCACTCGCCCATGATCACCTTTTTGACCCCCAGTTTTTTCGCGACCTCCATGTGCCGCGTCACGATGCGGGCGAGCTGGAAGTCGTCGTAGAAGAGGCCGTAGTTCACGCCGTCGTACGCCGGCGCTTCACTCGAGAGCGTCCATTTCACCCCCGCCGCGTTCAGGATTATCGCGAAGGCCGCCGGGTTCTCCGGCCAGGCGAGAATCTCGCCCGCGTTGTGGATGAGGAGCACGTCCGCCCCTTCCACGTCCCACGGCGTCTCTATCTTGATGCCCAACTCTTCGGACAGGTCCTCGTCCATGAAAGAAATATTGTCCCTGACCACGGCGGGCTTCATGCCCGTGGAGGACCCGACCGTAAGCTGCTGGACGGTTCCCTTCTCGTGAAGCTCGCGCGGGGCCCAGCCCAGTTCCTGGCTGAAAAGCTTTCGCAACTCATGGGTTATCAGCCCGTTGTCGAGTCCCATGGGGCACGCCTGGGCGCATCGCCTGCACATGGTGCACCGGTAGCTGAGCTCGTACAGCCGGCTTATGGTGGTCCAGTTGAGATCGATGTCTTCCCGCTTGAGCTTCGCGAGGAGAGCGCCGCCTCTCTTGGTATACTTCTTCACGAGGCGGCGGAATATCTCGGACCGGTACGTGGGCCTGTAGATTTCGTTTCCGCCGCTCTCCTGGTATACCGGGCAAGACTGCGCGCAGGTCTGGCAGCGGGCGCAGTAATCGAGGGTAAGCGTAAGCGGCTGCAAGAAGGTCCAGTTGTTTTCCTTTGAGAGGAGCTTGCGCAGCCCTGAAACGAACGAATCGACGACCTGCTTTTCTTCTTCCGCATTTTTTGGTTTCGGGAGCGACAGGGCGACGACGCCGTCCAGGTCGCACGCATACGCTTCGCGCTGTTCGCCCGTGAGCTGCTTCCACCCGGGCTGGTCCTCGACCCGGTCATAGGGCGGCGGCAGGGGAACGAGATCGTCGATCTCGTTCGCGCTCAGCGGCTCCCTGGTAATCTTCGAGATATTCTTTATGCGTGTCGGCTTCATAAGCGCTATTCCCCTTTCACCACGTCGATCCAGTTCTTAGTTCCGTCGGCGCCCAGGTGGCTCGATTTCCAGCCGACCGGCTGGCCCAGGAGCGCGCCCACTTCCTTTTCCATGGCGGCGTCCATCCGCCTGTCGTCCCACAGGACGGTATGATACGTGAAGAATTTCGCCGCGAAATGCACCATGGAGGTGAATGGAAGCAGCGCGAGGAAAAACAACCCGGCCCCCAGGTGAATCGCCGCCGCATGATACAAGGCGAGGCCCGGACGCGCCAGCATCGCGGCGTTAATAAATCGCTGCATCTCGCCGATGAACCCGTCCTCGATGATCATGCCGAACCCGCCGCTTGCGAAAAGGACAAAGAGCACCGCGAGGTTCAGATACGCGGGAAGCCCCGAGTAGGAACGCAGGTCACGGTCGAGGCCGCGCAGGACCAGCATCCCCAGCGCGCCCATGCTTCCCAGGAGATAGGCCGCCCCGCCCAGGATGCCGGCGGGCGTTTCGATGAGGGCGGCCGGCGCGGCGTAACCGGCGGCGCTCATGGCCGCGGACGCGACGAGGAGGCAGGCCATGAAAAAGAGACAATACAGGCCGGTGTGGAACGCCAGCGAGAAGGGCCATATCCGCCTGTTGTTCTTCCTTACCGCGTGCAGGAAAAATATTTCCTTGAGCATAAACAGGAGCTCGTTCATCCGGGAGCGTTCCCGCGGCTTCATCCACCAGTCGGGCTCCTCCAGGAAGGAGCCGCCGTATTCGTGTTTATCGCGCTCATGGGGCACGGGCGCGAGCTCCCAGCGCAAATGCAGCGGCAGCCGGGCGATGCGCACGACGCGCACCGCCATTCCCAGCGCGAAAATCCCGATTGAGGCGTACGTGGCGATAAGCCAGATATATTCAGACATGCTTCCTCCGTGTCACCGCTGCGCCTGGGCGCGTACCCCTGACGTGATTTTAAAAAGTATGACCAGCACGAGAATTCCCGCCGCCCACACCCCCGCCGCGATGAACGACTCGACGGCCGTGGGCCGATACACGGCGACGTGCTCCAAGGGATCGGGGATGAATCCGCCCACGACGAAACCCAGCCCCTTTTCAAGCCACACCGAAATAAAAATCGCGGTTACCGCCGCCAGGAGCCAGCCGTCCCGCCGCCGCGCGGGCGAATACAGGACGCCGAGCGCGCCAAACCCGAGGGCGATCGAGACCCAGGTGAAGATCGTGAGACTGCCCGGATCGCCCCATCCCCAGTACAGGTGGGCCAGCGACGCCCGCTGCGCCGGGATCCCGCTGTAGAACGCGGTGAAGAACTCGAGGACGATAAAAAAGACGTGCGCGCTGAACGCGTAGGTGATTATCACGGCAAGCGACCGCTCCGCGCGCTCCCCCGGATCGAAACCGGTGAATCGGCGCGACATGCCGCACAGGAGCACCAGGAGCGCGGGGCCGGAAGAAAAGGCCGACGCGAGAAAGCGGGCCCCCGTGATCGCGGTGAGCCAGAGGTCCCTGCCGGGCAGGCCGGCGTAGAGAAACGCGGTCACCGTGTGAATGCTGATCGCCCAGGGAATCGAGAGGTATATGAGCGGTTTCACCCAGGCGGGAGGCGCCGTTCTTTTATATTCCGCCGATATCACCGTCCACCCGATGACGATGTTGAGCACGAGGTACATGCCCAGCACGACGGTGTCCCAGAACATGAGGGACGAAAGCGACGGGTACATGATCACATGGAAAACCCTGAACGGCTGTCCCAGGTCCACGAGGATGAATACCAGGCACATGATGACCGAGGGCACGGCGAGAAATTCCCCCAGGATGGTGATTTTCCCGAACGTCTTGTAATCGTGAATGTAATAAGGAAGAACCACCGTCACCGCGGATGCGGCGACCCCGACGAGAAAGGTGAACTGGGCGATGTAGAGTCCCCACGAGACGCTTCTCGACAGGCCGGTAAGCGCCAGTCCCTCCCGGAGCTGGAATCGGTACGCGATCGCCCCCGCCGTAATTATGATTCCCAGCGTGGCAAGAAGCATCCAGTATCGTCGTGAACCGTGTAACGCTTTTTCGAACATTCCGTCCTCACAGGAGATAGTACACGGCCGGGCCGGTTCCCAGCTCGGATTTCCGGCGCAGCGCCGTGCGTCCCGTCATCGCCGCGCGCACTTCGGATTTCGGGTCATTCAGGTCGCCAAAGAGCAGCGCCTTTTCCTTGCAGGCGCCCACGCAGAGAAGCCCCTGCCCCCGGTCGACGCGCTCGACGCAAAATTCGCACTTCTCGACGGTACCCTTCGTGCGGGTGGGGTACGCGGGTGTGATGCGCTCCTTCGCCAGGAATTTACGCGGATCGCTCCAGTTGAAGCTGCGCGAGCCGTACGGGCATGCCGCCATGCAGTACCGGCAGCCGATACAGCGATGCTGGTCGATCACGACGATGCCATCCTCGCGCTTCCACGTGGCCCGTGCCGGGCACACCCGCACGCAGGGAGGATTCGCGCAGTGGTTGCACAAGAGAATCGTGCCGGCGTGCCGCGCGGCGGGCGGGGAGTATTCGTCGTGCACGTTCGGCAGTACGCGCTCGAATTCGTCCTTCCATATCCAGGTTATGGCGTGCTTTACTTCTTTTATATCGGGCACATTGTGACCCAGGTGGCACGCCGCGATGCAATCGACGCAGGATTCCTTTTTCATGCACTTCAGGAGATCGACGGCCATGCCCCAGCGTTTTCCGGTGTGCGTTTTGAGCCCGTCGTCCGTGAAGATGTCCTTGCAGGAAAGGGCCGCGAACGCCGTCCCGCCGATAACGACGAGCCCGCGCTCCAGCGCGGTTCGTATGAATTCCCTCCGTGTCCTGTTCATGGCCGGGCCCCCGCGGAATCGCTGTGACAATCGAAACATGCCGGATGTGACGCGACCGCATTGTGACAGCGGTCGCAGAAGGCGTCCTTCTTCCGGTGACAGGCAAGGCATGTTCCCGTAAGGCTTTTTTCAAATAGCGTGCCGTTTACCGTGATCGGCGCGCGGTCGCCGCGCCTGACCGCGTCCTCACGCCACGCGATCAGCAGATTCATATGGTTTGCCCGCATTTCGGCGGCGGGGAGTACGCATTCCTTTACGTCGACCGGCATCTCGGGCCGGGGAAGCTCCCGCACGGTTCCCCGGACGAGATTCCACCAGAGGGGAACGGAGAGTATCGACGCCCAAAAAAATACGATTGCGATTTTCTTCACGCGCTCATTCCCCCGCATTGGTTTCCTCCGCGAGGGGTTCGCCCCGGAGCGTCGTCGCGCGCGGCGATTCCCCGCGCATCACGAGGGCGTCTCCCACGAGCTCATGGACGCCGTAAACCTCCACGCCGGGGACCCAGAAATTCAGGAGCGTGGGGAGCGTCGCCTTATCGATCGCGCAGATACAGGCAAGCGTGTTGACGTCGTGGCGCTCGCGCACGTGGCTGACGGCCTGCGCACGCGGAAGCCCTCCCCGGAGCCGGATTTCAAGGTTTTCATCCGTACCTATGCCCGACCCGCTGCCGCAGCAGAAGGTGTGCTCGCGGATGGTTTGTTCGGGCATCTCGAAAAAATTATTGCAGCTCGCGCGTATGATCGCGCGCGGTTCGTCGAAGAGGCCCATCGACCGCGCGGGATTGCATGAATCGTGGTAGGTGACCCGCAGGCGGTCGTTGCGGGAGGGATCGAGCCTCACCTTCCCGTGATGGATGAGATCCGCCGTGAATTCGCATACGTGCACCATCTTCGTCGAGCGCGCGTTTTCGAATACCGTCCCCGTCACCGGGGACGCCGGCACCTCGAGGAAATCCGCCGGGCCGTTCATCGTATCCATGTACTGGTGCAGCACGCGCCACATGTGCCCGCACTCGCCGCCCAGTATCCATTTCACGCCCAGCCGGCGCGCCTCCGCGTAGATCTTCGCGTTCAGGCGCTTCATGAGCTCGTTGGAATGGAAGAGCCCGAAATTCCCCCCCTCCGACGCGTACGCGCTGAACGTGTAGTCGATCCCCAACTCGTGAAGGAGCATCAGGTACCCGTAGAAGGTGTAGATATGCGGATCGGCGAAGATATCGGCGGACGGGATGACGAAGAGAAGCTCGGCGCCCTTGCGGTTTATGGAAGGCTCGACGGTGACGCCGGTGATCCCTTTTATCTCATCGACCGCGAACTCGATATTGTCGCGGATGGTGTGCGGCTGGAGCCCGAGGTGATTTCCGGTCCGGAAGCAATTGGACGCAGGTTCCACGATCCAGTTGATGTTCACGCCGACGAGGTTGAGGAGCTCGCGGCCCATCATGGTGATCTCGGCGGTGTCGATGCCGTACGGGCAGTAGACCGCACAGCGCCGGCACTCGGTGCACTGGTAGAAATAGTAGAACCATTCCTTGACCACGCTCTCGGTGAGACGGCGCGCCCCCACGAGCCTGCCGAACAGCCTCCCGGACAGGGTAAACTCGCCCCGGTACACGGAGCGCAGGAGCTCGGCGCGCAGGACCGGCATGTTGCGGGGATCGCCCGTCCCCAGGTAAAAATGGCACTTGTCGGCGCAGGCGCCGCACCGCACGCACATCTCCATGAAGAGCCGGAATGAGCGGAATTTCCCGAGCCGTTCCCGCATTCCCTTCAATAAAATTTCCTTCCAGTCATCCGGCAGCTTCCAGTCCTCGTTGTGCGGCTGCCACTCACGCACGTTCGGCAGGCCCAGGTACGCGGCGTGTTTTGGCGTACCCGCGTGGCTGTAGGTTCCCTTCTTCATGGGGACGGGAAGGTCGTACCACGCGCGCGAAGAGGGCGCTTCTATTACTTGCAGATCCCCGGGGAGATATTTTTCAGCCATGTTCGTCACGCTCCACGGCGTATCCTGATTTCACGAGCCTGTCCCTGAACTCGTCTTCCCATTCTTCGTAGGTGTGCACCGCGACCGGCGGGTTCCAGGGATTCACGTGGCGCCGGCGCCGGCTGTCGGCGGCGCTGTTGCGCGTGGGCGAAAAGAATATCCCCGCCAGGTGCACGATCTTGCTTGCCGGGATCGCCGCGGCCAGGACCGAAACCAGGACCACATGCATGTAGAAAAACGGCGCCGCCCCCGCGGGCAGGACCGGCTGGAAGGAAAGCAGGCCGATCGCGAATTGCTTCACGGCGAGCAGATCGACCCTGCCGAAATATCTCACGTACATGCCCGACAGCACGACCGCCGCGACGAGCGCGAGCAGGAAATAATCCTGGAAGAGCGACAGCGACGCGATCTTACGGTTGACGACGCGGCGCATGAATAGGTACGCGAGCGCGGCGGCGATAATGACATTGCTTATGAGCAGGGGGGGCAGCCCCAGGCTGAAAATTCCATCGACCTGCTGGAAGGCGTCGATCCACGCCGGCACCGGCTCGATGAAAAGTCTCAGGTGGCGGACCGATATTACCAGCAGCATCCAGTGGAACGCCATCGACCCGAGCCAGAGCCACTTATCCGAACCGTAGACGATGACGGCTCCGTTTCGACCGGCACGCGTGTTGCGGAACAGGGAGCGGAACAGGAACGTCTCAACGAGCATGCGCGCCGAGGTATACAGGGAATTGTGCGGGTTGTCGAGCGGTTCCGGGCGAACCCAGGGAAGCGAGCGCTGCTGCCCGCAGGTCACGGAGATGTTGAAGGGGACCGGCGTTTTCACCCAGCGGATTACCCGGTAGAGCATTCCGGCCAGGAACAGCGACAGCCCCGCGTAGGGCAGCGCGATTCCCATGACCGATTGCAGCCCCTGCCCGGCGCCGATCCAGGCGGCGAACGCGATTGCGGAAACCACGGTTATGGCGAATGCTATCATCATCGGGACGACGCTCCATCGGGCTGCGACGATTCATTCTCATTCTTCAAATTGCGAACCGCGATACGCCGCTCCTCGGCGTTCCGCAACTCGACCAGCAGGCGCCTGTTTTTCCAATACATCCCGGCGGCGAGGGCGATCATTTCGTCCAGGCTCCGTTCGATTACGCGCGCCGCTTCCTGCATATCCGCCCTCCCGACGATTTCCACCGCATCGCGAAAAAGCGCCTTCAGCGTAACGAGAAACTCGGTGGCCTTGACATCGGATTGGGCCTCCAGCGCCTGGAGCTTCATATAGGGCTCGAGCGCATTGCCGAGCGCCTCGGGATCCGTTACCCCCGCGAGGCAGCCCAGTACCGAATCGACGGCCGCGTCCACGATCGCCCCCCGCGGGTTGAGAAACCGCGCGGATTCACCCCCGCCCGCGGACGAAACCGGGGAGGCATTGAGCATAGCCCGCCACGGTGCCGACACGACACCACTCAATTCCCGGACGCGCACCGCCATATCATTGTGAAGTTCCAGCATGAGTATAGCATTTATAGCACATATTTCTTGTGTCAATAAAAAAATGAATACCATTCATTTTTTAATTGACATTCATTATGCCGGCGCTACCCTTATCGAAAGCTTGACATTCAATAAATCAGCGCTATGCTTACCCAAATATCGTAAATGGAGGGTGCCCATGTCTACAACCCCGTTGTTAGACGACCTGGAGCAAGGCAGGTGGCCCAGTTTCGTTAAAGAGATCAAACGGGCGGCCGAAAAAAGCCCCGCCGCCAGGGATTTGCTCGGAATCGTCGAGCTGTCCTACAAGGAAAAAGTAACCCACTGGAAGCATGGGGGGATCGTCGGCGTCATTGGATACGGCGGGGGCGTGATCGGGCGCTATTCCGATATTCCCAACGCCTTCCCCGCCGCGGAACAGTTCCATACCGTGCGGGTGAATCACCCCGCCGGGTGGTTCTATGATACGAAATCGCTCCGCAAGATCTGCGACATATGGGAGAAACAGGGAAGCGGCATCACGAACTTCCACGGCTCCACCGGCGACATCATACTGCTGGGGACCAGGACGGAAAACGTGCAGCCCTGCTTCAACGAGCTCTCCGACGCCGGCTTCGACCTGGGCGGATCAGGCTCCTGCCTGCGGACGCCCACGGGATGCGTAGGGCCCGCGCGCTGCGAATGGGCCTGTTTCGATACGCTCGATTTCATTAACGACGTCACGCACGCCTTCCAGGACGAGCTTCACCGTCCGCGGTGGCCGTATAAATTCAAGATCAAGGCGTCCGGCTGCCCCAACGACTGCGTGGCCGCGATTGCCCGCTCCGATTTCACCCTCATAGGGACCTGGCGCGACAGCATCGTCATCGACAACGAGGAGATCAAGAAGTACGTTGCCAAGGGCATCGACATGCAGAAGGACTTCGTCGACCGCTGCCCGGGAAGCTCGCTCTCGTTCGACGAAAAGACCACGACCCTCACCGTGCGCCCCGAGGAGTGCGTGCGCTGCATGCACTGCGTCAACAAGCTCACGAAGGCCATAAAGATCGGGAAGCAGCGGGGAGCGACCATTCTGGTGGGAGGCAAGGCGCCCATCCTCAAGGGCGCGTTCCTTTCCTGGGTGCTGGTTCCGTTCATCGAGATCAAGCCGCCCTACACCGAGATCAAGGACCTTCTCGCGAAGATATGGGAATGGTGGGACGAGCACGGCAGGAACCGCGAGCGCATCGCCGAAACGATCGCGCGCATGGGCCTCAAGGAATTCCTCAAGGCGCTGGGCATCAAACCCGTCCCGCAGATGGTAAAGCATCCGCGCTCGAACCCGTTCGTATTCTACAACCGATAATAATCCAGGAGGACATACACATGGCACGAACCGATATAGGCCCCCCCGATTTCCGCACGATGCTCCCGGAGACGATCAAGGCGAACTACGGGCAGTGGAAGCATCACGAAATACTGCGGCCGGGCGTTATGCGCCATACGGCGCTGGGCGGCGACGCGCTCTACACCGTGAGGGTGGGCTCACCCCGCCTCATAAGCGTCGATTTCGTCCGCGATCTCTGCACCATCGCGGACGAGTGGTGCGACGGTTTTTTAAGATTCACGAGCCGCGCGAACGTGGAATTCATGACCCCTAAAAAGGAGAATGTCGACGGCATCGTCGCGGCGGCGAAAAAGCTGGGCCTGCCGGTGGGCGGTATCGGCGACTGCATCTCTAACGTCATCCACACGCAGGGCTGGGTCCACTGCCACAGCGCCGCGACCGACGCCTCCGGGCTCGTCAAGGCGATCATGGACGAGCTGTACGAATACTTCACGGAGTTCAGGCTCTCGTCGAAGATCCGCATCGCCGTGGCCTGCTGCATCAACATGTGCGGCGCCGTCCATTGCTCGGACCTCGCCGTGGTGGGGGTTCACACCAAGCCCCCCAAGGTCGACAACAGCCGGGTGCCCAGCATATGCGAGATCCCGTCGACAATCAAGTCGTGCCCCACGGGCGCGATACGCAAGAATCCTGACGGCGAAGGGGTCGTCGTGAACCGCGAGCGGTGCATGTACTGCGGCAACTGCTATACCGTGTGCCCGGCGATGCCGCTTTCGGACGCCGACGGCGACGGGCTCGCCATTTTCGTGGGCGGCAAGGTCTCGAACGCGCGCAAGTCGCCCATGTTCTCGCGGCTCGCGGTATCGTTCCTGCCCAACAACCCGCCGCGCTGGCCGGAGGTGACCGATACGCTCAAGCACATCATCGAGGTCTTCATGGCCCATTCGCGCAAGTACGAGCGTATCGGTGAATGGATCGAGCGCATCGGCTGGGAAAGATTTTTCACGCTCACGGGAATCGAATTCACCGAGGACCATGTCGACGATTTCACGATGGCGACCGAGTCGTACCGGTCGTCGATGCAGTTTCGCTTTTAGGTAACACGCGGCCAGGGGCGCGGGGGACTCATGTCTCCCGCGCTTTCATTTTTATTCGACCAGCCCGCCGTAAATATCGGGCCTCCGGCCCCCCAGGAAAAATCCCTGATCCGAGGTCCGTACCCGCTGGAGAACCTCGCGGCTCAGCTCTGCGGACGCGACCGTTCCGCCCTCCCCGCTCGACTCGCTCACCAGCCGTCCCTTCGGGTCCAGGATGAGATTGACGCCCTGGAACGCCATGCCGCGTCCGTTGACGCCGGACTGGTTGCAGGCCGCCGCGTACACCCCGTTGTCATAGGCGCGGGCCGGCAGGTAGCGAAGCCAGCGCGCGCGTTTTTCATCCCGCGTCTCCGGCGGCGGGGAGGCGTGCGGATAAAAAATAATATCGGCCCCCGCGAGTGCGTAGAGCGTGGCGAGCTCCGGGAAGTGCGCGTCGTAGCACAGGCCGATGCCGAAGGAAAAATCTTTCCAGGAAAAAAGCGGCACGCCGCCGCCCGGCGTAAAATATTCGAGCTCGCGCGCCGACAGGTGAATTTTTCGATACGCGCCGATAACGCCGGAGGGCCCCGCGACAACCTGTGTCAGGAAACACGCGCTCTTCGCGCGCTCGACGATCCCGGCGATCACCACGATCCCCCGCGCCGCGCAAACCGCTTCGAGCTTTCGGGTGAGCGGTCCCGGAATCGTTTCGCCCAGGTCCGCCGCGTCCGCCGAGACGAGGTACCCGGTGAGCGAGCATTCGGGAAAGCAGACGATATGGGCCCCGCGCGCGTCCGGCAAATCGAGACAGCGCTCCATCTCGGCGACGTTCCCCGCCGTGTCGCCCACGACCGCGCGGCAGCTCACCATGGCGATTCGGATCGCGCCGCTCACTTTTTTCTTTCCCGCGCCAGCGCGACAAGATTTCCAGGCCAGGCGACATTGGCGCCCAGCGCGTGGGTGTGACAGAAGGTCGCGAGGACGTTTTTATGCATGATCCCGTCGCGCCCGCCGGCCAGGCCCGTGCCGCGATCCATCCTGAACGCGGTCCGAATTCCCGCAGGGGATTCGGTGAGCCGCGAGTAGCGGAACTCGTGCCCGCGCACCGCGGTACCGCGGGGAAAATACGGGTTGTCCGCGTCCACCGTGAAGGCGGTGTACCCGTGGCCCTGCGGTTTTTTCGAGAGGCTGAACCGCAGCGGGAACACCCCCGCCATGGGGTAGCGGGTCCCCTCAACCTCGAGCGTTTCGGAAAGATACTCGAGGCCGCCGCACTCGGCGTAGACGGGCAGTCCGCGCTCGACCGCCGCGCGGATATCGTTGCGCAGCGATTCGTTATCGGCAAGCGCCCGGGCGTGCGTCTCGGGAAAGCCCCCGCCAATATACAGGGCGCCCACATCGGGAAGCGCTTTATCCTTCAGGGCGTCGATAAAGACGAGCCGCGCCCCGTGGCCGGTGAGCGCCGAAAGGTTTTCAGGGTAATAGAAATTGAAGGCGCTGTCGCGTATAACGCCCACCGCCGGCGCCGATGCGGAGGTTTCCGGTTCGTGCCGCTCCATGGAAAGGGCGCCCGCCTCAACGGAACGAGTGGGATATTCATACCGGTCCATGAGCGCGATGATGCCGTCAATATCGACCGCGGACTCCATTGCGGAGACGACCATGTCGATGCTGCGCCGCGGATCGGGGTGCTCCTGGACCGGGAAGAGTCCCAGGTGCCGCTCGGAGAGATCAAGGCCCGGGATCCGGGATACGGCCCCCAGGACCGGGATGCCGCAATACTTCTCGATGGCCCCCGCCGCGACGGAACGGTGCCGCTCGCCCGCCACACGGTTGAGGATGACGCCGCGCACCGCCAGGTCCGGGTCGAACACCTGGCAGCCGCGCACGAGCGCGGCGGCGGTCCTGCTCGACTTGGCGCTGTCCACCACGATGACGACCGGAATTCCGAGCACCTTTGCGAGGCTCGCGAAACTATAGGTGCCCTCGATATCGAAACCATCGAAGAGACCGCGGTTTCCTTCGACAAGCGCGTAGGTGCATTCATTGTTGCGGGACAGGTACGATGAAATTACGGTGCGTTCATCGAGCAGGTAGGTGTCGAGGTTGTGGCACTCGCGGCCCGCGGCGAGCGAGAGCCAGGCCGGGTCTATGTAGTCTGGTCCTTTTTTAAAGGGAGCGATCGACAGGCCCCTGCGGACGAACGCGGCGAGCAGACCCAGGGAGATGAGGGTCTTCCCGCTTCCGCCCCGGAGCCCGGCGATCGCTATTCCCTTACGAAACGAATTCAATGGGTGACCGTCCATGGAATTCGATACGCGATGGTCGCCCGACTACACGCACCCGGTGGGTTTTGGAAGCCCGGCCCATTTACATGCCGAGTTCGCGGGCCCCTGCGGGAAAAGTTCGTACATGTGCTTCAACTGCACGCCGGTGTCCTTGGTGAGCTTGCGCACCATGGGCGCGATTCCGTTTTCCTGAAAATAGGTGCGCAGGTAGTTGATCACCTTCCAGTGCTCATCGGTGAGCGCGCCTACGCCTTCTATGGCCGCAAAGGCGTTGGCCACCGCTTCGTTCCATTTTTCCGGCTCCTGTAAAAAGCCGTCCTCGTCCACGTCGTACATCGTTCCGTTGAGATCTATCTGCGGCATAAGTGCGTCCTCCTCGCTTAATGGTACTCTCGTCTTGATTCCACGATAATTTATTTCCGCTCCATGTCAACAGCAATTGGAAAGAAAAACGTATCGGCGGAAATTTATTTCAGGATAAATTTAGCGCTGTTATGTTTTTATTCGAAATATTTTTTTGCGCGTGCGGGTGAATAATTAATAGCGGCCATCGAACGTTGTGGGTACACCTCAAACATCCGGGGGGATTGATACATTTATTTCCCGGCGGGTTCGCATGACGGCGGGTTGATGCGCCAATACGCGCCATAGGTGACGCCCCACGGCGGGTTTTGTTCGCACACTGCGAGTGCGTGCTTCGCTACTTTCTTCCTGCGGGGGAAGAAAGTAGCCAAAGAAGCCCGCCCCTCAGGCACCGGGGAGGCTGGGTCTATGCTCACGATCTCGTCTGCGTGCGCGCGCTGCGATACACTTCCTGTGTGACTCGCGCGCAGCCTTCCGCTCGGGCCTCCTGCCCTCGCGTATTGGTATTTTTCCATTTCGATCACGCTTTTTGCGGCCTATTCTCGATGAAACAGGATGATTCTTGAGAATAATATTCTAGTTAATCCAGCCAGGTCAATACTCGGAAGGGTTCAGTATCGTTAATTCAGGCCGACGCCATGATGGGGTGTGATTTTTTCAGACGTTTTTTCTACGGACTTCATTTTCACTATTTCCGGGCGATAGCGTGACGGGTGGGGGTTTTCTACTACACGCCCTAATTAATTTCTCCCCCATATTTCAATATACTTTTTATAAACCCGCTTTTATCCAGGTTTTCGTCAAGCAGGACAGGTTCAATGCGCACATCGATTCCCCTGACCAGTTCAAACAGTCGCGCGCTCAACTCAAGGAAATTCCTATCTATCCTGTCAACGATAACGGCTATGTCGATATCGCTGGCTTTACGCTCGGTTTCACGAGCATATGAACCGTAAAGAATTATTTTTTTTACCGGCATTGTTTGCCTGACAATGCCTGCATACCGGGTTACTTTTTCAATAACTGATTGATCCACTCGGATAGTTTCCCCGTCCGTTTTAGCAATTCGCCGCAAACTTCCGATGTAAGGATTTTCAGCAATTCATCCTTGTCCTGCGGATAGCGCGCCTGAATATTGAGAGGCATCAATCGGTTGAGAAGACCGTCCATTCCCCCGGGTAGCAACGGTGTTAGATTCGATTTTTCCGCGAGCACCAGGAGGTTATGCGTATATGGAGGCTCATCGTGAATCGATTTCCAATAATATGCCTTGAGCATTTTTTCAACAGTCTGATGGCACAAGAATCCCACATAAAGATATCTGCCTGCATCAAGCATGGCCCTGGCAGTATCGAGATCATACGCGGCCATATCCATCCAGTAATCTATCTTTTGCTATACTTCCATGATTAGTTATATAGCACTTCACGATTTAATTAATACGTAGCCGCAAGATTCGAACCATGAAAGTATGTCAGAAATCGAGACTGACGCAAATGCGCTTGAAATAGCCTCATTAAGAGCTGTTGAAGTACG